>JAEWQZ010000103.1 GCA_023460255.1 Actinomycetes bacterium | reverse complement strand
GGCCTGAGCCCGCCGGTGGACGGCGCCGCTAGAGGGCGAGCGCCTGCGCGCGGCGCCGGATCTCGGTCTTGTGCCCCGCGGCGAGGGCGTCCACGGGGGCCGGCACCGCGCCCCCCGGGCCGGCGACGCCCGTCAGCGAGGCGTCCGGCTCGAACAGCCAGCGCACCGCCTCCTCGTCGGAGAACCCGGCGTCGGCGAGCAGCACGAGGGTTCCCCGCAGGGCCGGCACCACGTGCCACCGGTCGTCGGCCGGCACGAGGAACCGCTCGGGCACACGCAGGATCCGGTCCTCGCTCCGCAGCGCGAGGAGGTCCCGGTCGGCGACCATCTGCCGCACGCTCCCGACGTCGGTCCCGAGTCGCTCGGCCACGTCGGGCAGGGTCAGCCAACCGTCCACTCCCAGGGCATCCGTCACCCGGTCAGCGTAGGGCGCGACCAGGTGCCCTTCCGCGCCGCCTGGCCCTCAGGTAGCGTTCACTTCTGTCACACCAGTCACATCCGTCACATCCGTCACACCCCGGGGAACCGCCATGTCGCCGACCGCCTCTCCTTGCCTGCGCCGCACCGTCGGCGGCGGCGTCGGGCTCGCCCTTGCCGCCGTCACCCTCACGGCCACGCCCGCGGCCGCGGACGACTACGTGGTCCAGCCCGGCGACACGGTGAGTCACATCGCCCTGCGTACCGGGACCACCGTGAAGGCGATCGTCGCTGCGAACCACCTGGACTCCCGGGCGACCATCAGGATCGGACAGGTCCTCACACTGCCCACGGCCGCCGCCGCCACTCCCGTCGCGGCGCCGACCCCGGCCGCGGCCCGCACGCACACCGTCGCGGCCGGCGACACGGTGTGGGACCTCGCGCGGACGTACGGCAGCACCGTCCAGGCCATCGTCACCGCGAACGGCCTGGACTCACGCGCGCTCATCCGGGTCGGCCAGACGCTGACCATCCCGGGCGGGACGGGGGCGACCGCACCCACGGCAGCACCCACGGCAGCACCCACGGCAGCGCCCACCGCCACGCCCACCGCCACGCCCACCGGCCGCACGCACCGCGTGGTCGCGGGCGACACGGTCTCCGCGCTGGCCCGGCGCTACGGCACGACGGTGCAGGCCATCTCGGCGGCCAACCGCCTCGATTCGCGCGCCCTCATCCGCGTGGGCCAGACCCTGGCGATCCCGGGCGCGACGGCCTCCACGTCGAGCACGTCGGGCACGTCGGGCACCGCCGGCGTCGGCTCGACGTTCGCCGGCCGCACGTACCCCGCGCACGTCGTGGCCGCGGCCAACGAGAACCTCGCCACGCTGCGCGCGATCGGTGTGCCCAGCCGCGACGAGATGAAGGCCCTCGTGGCGCAGACCGCCCGCGACATGGGCGTCGACCCCGCGCTCGCCCTCGCCGTCGCCTACCAGGAGTCCGGCTTCAACCACGCCTCGGTCTCCCCCGCGAACGCGATCGGGACGATGCAGGTCATCCCGAGCTCGGGCGAGTGGGCGTCGGACCTGGTCGGCCGGCAGCTCAACCTGCTCGACCCGCGCGACAACGTCGTGGCCGGCGTCGCGATCCTGCGCCGGCTCGTGGCCGTCGCCCCAGACCTGCCGACGGCCATCGCGGGCTACTACCAGGGGCTCGCCGGCGTGCAGCGCAACGGCATGTACGCGGACACGCGCCGGTACGTCGCGAACGTCCAGACACTCATGACCCGCTTCGCCTGACGGGTTTCGCGCGGCCCCGAACGTAGACTGCCGACCGTGGCAGCCACCTTGACGGACCCGCTCCTCGGCCATCTGGTCGACGGGCGCTACGAGGTGCTGTCCCGGATCGCCCGCGGCGGCATGGCGACCGTGTACCTCGCCGTGGACCGTCGGCTCGACCGCGAGGTCGCCCTGAAGGTCATGCACCCGCACCTGGCCGAGGGCGCCTCGGGCGCGGACTTCCAGGCCCGGTTCCGGCGCGAGGCCCGTGCCGCGGCGCGGCTGACCCACCCCGGCCTCGTCGGCGTCCTCGACCAGGGCGTGGACGGCGAGACGAGCTACCTCGCCATGGAGTACGTCGACGGCTCCAACCTGCGCCGTCGGCTGACCGAGGAGCGCACCCTCACCGTCGGGGACGCGCTGCGCACAACGGAGTCGGTGCTCGAGGCCCTGTCCGTCGCGCACCGCGCGGGGCTCGTGCACCGGGACATCAAGCCGGAGAACGTGCTCATCGCGGGCGACGGCCGGGTGAAGGTCGCCGACTTCGGCCTCGCCCGCGCGGTCACCGAGGTGACCTCGACGACGACCGGGACCGTGCTCGGCACCGTCGCCTACCTCGCCCCCGAGCTGGTCGCGCGCGGTGCGTCGGACGCCCGCACCGACGTCTACGCCGTCGGCATCCTCCTGTACGAGATGCTCACCGGCACGCAGCCCTACACGGGCACGACGCCGATCCAGGTCGCCTACCAGCACGTGCACTCCGACATCCCGGCCCCCTCCGGGCGTGTGGACTGGCTGCCGACCGAGATCGACGAGCTCGTGGAGGCGCTCGCCGCCCGCGAGGCCGACGAGCGCCCGGCCGACGCGGCCGCGGCCCTGTCCCTCGTCCGGCGTACGCGGTCCGTGCTCGACGCGGAGCTGCTCGCGCGGCGTGCGGACGCGCCGCCCCTGCCCGAGGCCGAGGACGCGGAGCCCCACGACCCGCAGGCCACGACCCCCCTGGGGCTCGACCGCCCGCCACCGCCGCCGCCGGAGGACGCCGAGCTGCGCCGCACGATGGCGCTGAAGATCGGCTCCGGCCTGCACGGCCCCGACACCGGCTCCGTGGCCCCCGCCGTCCCCGATGCGCCCGCTGCCCGGCCCCCACGGCGCCACCGGCGCCGCCTGCTCGTCGCGCTCGCCGTCGTGGTCGCGGCGCTCGCGGCAGTGGGCTCCTGGTGGTTCCTCGCGGGCCCGGGGTCCTACCAGCCCGTGCCCGACGGCCTGCTCGACGCGACGCAGGCCGACGCCGAGGCGATCCTGGCCGAGGCCGGCCTCGAGCCCGCGGTCGTCACGGACTTCCACCCGAGCGTCCCCGCCGGCTCGGTGTTCGCCACCGACCCCGCCGAGGGCGCCGACGTCCGCAAGGGCGGCACCGTGACCCTGCACGTGTCGCGCGGACCCGACATGCGCGACGTCCCGGCCGAGCTCGCTGGCAAGCCCGTCGCGGACGTCGTCGCGGCCCTCGAGCAGGCCGGCTTCCGCGTGCCGGAGCCGGTCGAGGACTGGAGCAACACCGTCGCGGAGGGCATGGTCATCCGGCTCGGGGACCCGGACGGGCAGGTCGTCGCCGACGGCGCCCAGTACCCCAAGGACACCCCGATCACCGTGCTCGTCTCCAAGGGCCCGGAGCCGATCGAGGTGCCGGACGTCCTGAGCAAGCCCCGCCAGGAGGCGATCGTCATCCTCGAGGACCTCGACCTCGTGGTCTCCGTCACCGAGGACTACAGCGAGACCGTCGCCGTGGGTCTCGTGGCGGCGCAGAGCCTCGACCCCGGCGCCGACGCCTTCCGCACCGACGAGATCGCCATCACGATCTCCCTCGGCCCTCCCCTCGTCCCCGTCCCCGACGTCGTGAACAAGGACGTCGGGGAGGCCGTCGACATCCTCGAGGCGGCCGGCTTCGAGGTCGACGTCAACAGGCAGTGGCCGTGGGACCGGATGGTCGTCGAGCAGGACCCGGTCAAGGACACGCCACTCGTCAAGGGCTCGACGGTCACGATCTTCGTCCGCTGACGCCGTACGCCGCGGGCGGGCGCCCCCTCGCACGGCGTCCGAACGCGTCGATTCGTGGGCCTAGCGGCAGTTGTCCGTGCCCGGTTCGGCGTATCGGCGCTCGCTCGCCCGCTTGGGACGCTTGACACATGACCATGACCGTCAAGGGCAGGGTGGCGCGTGCCCCCGAGCCCGAGGAGCACCTGGCCGAGGCACCGGCTCCCCGCGGGATCCGGTGGCTCCTCGTCGCGATCGTCGCGGCACTCGCGCCCGCCGTCGGGCTGGGCGTCTGGTGGTACTCCACGGCCGGGCCCGGGGCGTACACGACAGTCCCGGAGGTGCTCTCGCTCGGCGCCGCCGGCGCCGAGGCAGCCCTGGCGGACGCCGGCCTCGACGTCGTCACGGTGGAGGAGTTCCATGCCACGCTCCCCGCGGGCACGGTCATCGACGTGTCGGCGGCGGGGGGTGAGCGGATCCTCAAGGACGGCGTGGTGACGGTGACGGTCTCCAAGGGCCAGGACCTGCGCGAGATCTGGGTCGAGGGCGCGGGGACACCGCTCGAGAACGCCGAGAACGCACTGCTCGCGGCCGGCTTCGAGGTCCTCCCCGTGGATCACGTGTACTCCGACACCGTGCCGGCGGGCACCGTCGTCGCCATGACCACCGCCGACGGCGAGCCCGTCTCGCTCGGGGACACGTTCCCCGTCGGCACGCAGATCGTGCTCACGTGCTCCGACGGCAAGGAGCCGGTGACCGTGCCGAACGTCGTCGGGATGACCGGGCAGGCGGCCGTGACGGCGCTGCAGGCCGCGGGCCTCCAGGTGACGTCGAGCAAGGCCTACTCCGACGTCGCGGCGGGCCTGGTGATCTCGCAGAACCCGGCAGCCGGTACCGGCGGCTTCCGGCTCGACACGGTGGCGATCGTCATCTCCAAGGGGCCCGCGCCGGTCGTGGAGAACGTCCTCATCCCGGGCAGCATCATCGGCATGGGCAAGTTCGAGGCCCTCGACCTGCTCGCGGCCAAGGGGTTCGACGCCCGGTACGAGCGGGGCACCTGCACGGTCGACTGGTCCGACTGCGTCGTGCGCAAGACCGTCCCCGCCGCCGGCACCCGGCAGCCGAAGGGCTCCACGGTGACGATCTGGCTGACCAACCCCTCGGGCACCTCGACGATGGGTACCGTCCCGAGCCTCGTGGGGCTGCCCAAGTACACCGCCTGGGACAAGATCTCGGCGGCGGGGTTCAAGGGCGTGCACATCGACGAGGGCTGCACGAACCTCCCGACCCTCGGCTACGAGGGGTGCGTCGTCGCGGAGCAGTCCCCGGCGGCCGGCACCTCCCTGGCCAAGGGGTCGAAGATCACGATCTGGCTCACCAACGCGTGAGCGTGCGCCGAGGGCCGGGACCCGTGGGGTCCCGGCCCTCGGCGTGACCGGCAGGGGGCAGCGGGCGTCAGGTGACAGCGGGCGTCAACCGCGGATCATCTCCGCGACCTGGAACGCCATCTCCAGCGACTGCTGGTGGTTCAGCCGCGGGTCGACGAGCGTCTCGTAGCGCCGCGACAGCGCGTCCTCGTCGATCTCCTCCGCGCCGCCGAGCACCTCGGTCACGTCGTCGCCGGTGAGCTCGACGTGCAGCCCGCCGGGGACCGAGCCCACCGCGCGGTGCACCTCGAAGAAGCCGCGCACCTCGTCGAGCACGTCCGACAGACGCCGCGTCTTGTACCCGGACGCCGAGGAGATCGTGTTCCCGTGCATGGGGTCGCACACCCAGGTGACCGGCCGGCCGGACGCGTGCACCTTCTCGACCAGCGCCGGCAGCGCCTCGCGGACCTTGGCCGCGCCCATGCGTGTGATGAACGTCAGGCGCCCCGGCTGCTCGGCCGGGTTGAGCCGGTCCATCAGCGCGAGCGCGTCGTCGGCCGTGGCGGACGGGCCGAGCTTGACGCCGATCGGGTTGCGCACGCGGGCGAGGAAGTCCACGTGCGCGCCGTCGAGCTGGCGGGTCCGGTCCCCGATCCACAGGAAGTGGGCCGAGCAGTCGTACGGCGTGCCCGTGCGGGAGTCGATGCGCGTCAGCGGCCGCTCGTAGTCGAGCAGCAGCGCCTCGTGGCTGGCGAAGAACTCGACACTGCGCAGCGAGTCGAAGTCCGCCCCGCAGGCGGCCATGAACCGCATCGCGCGGTCGATCTCGGCGGCGACCTGCTCGTACCGCGCGTACGCGGGGTTGGCCGTGAAGCCACGGTTCCACTCGTGCACCCGGCGCAGGTCGGCGAAGCCGCCGGTGGTGAAGGCCCGGACGAGGTTGAGCGTCGCCGCGGAGCGGTGGTACGCCTCCACGAGCCGCCGCGGGTCCGGCGTGCGCGCCTCGGGCGTGAAGTCGTGCCCGTTGATCGCGTCGCCCCGGTAGGCGGGCAGCGTCACCCCGTCGCGCGTCTCGAGGTCGGCGCTGCGCGGCTTGGCGTACTGCCCGGCCAGCCGGCCCATCTTCACGACCGGCAGGCTCGCCCCGTAGGTGAGGACGACGGCCATCTGGAGGATCGTCTTGATCTTGTTCCGGATGGCGTCGGCCGTCGCCTCGGCGAACGTCTCGGCGCAGTCACCGCCCTGGAGCACGAACGCCTCACCGCGTGCGGCGGCCGCGAGTCGACCGGTGAGGACGTCCGCCTCACCCGCGAAGACCAGCGGCGGGAGCGCGGAGAGCTCACGCCCGACGGCCGCCAGCGCCGTGGCGTCGGGCCACGGCGGCTGCTGGTGCGTGGGCAGCCCGCGCCACGCGTCCAGCCCCTCGACGACCCCCGGGGCTGCCTCGACGCTCATGAGCCCGCCGGGACGAGCGGCTGCCCGATGTCGCCGAGCAGGCGCCCGAACCACTCCTGGTGCACGTCGAACGGCTTGCCACCGGCGATGCGCGGGAAGGCGATCGCCTTGAGGCGGTTGCCGTCCTCCTCGTCGTGCCCGATGACGCCGGCCTCGCCACGCAGCGCGCACTCGACGGCGAGGTCCGTCATCGACTTGATGAGGCGCAGGTCCTCGGCGTTCGCCGCGGCGGCGCGCGAGTAGTAGCCGGACTTCTGGACCATGACCTTCTCGGCGCCGAGCTTGGCGGCGAACTGCTTGGCGAACCACTGCCCGGGGTTGATCGTGTCGAGCGCCACGTGCCCGAAGGCGTCGCGCTGCACGGTCTCCCCGGCCGCCTCGAGCTGGGCGACGATCTCGTGCATGCCGGCGCCTTCGGACAGGAAGATGTTCACGTTCCCGATCGAGTCCATGACGGCGCGCAGGCGATCCGCCTCGGCGTCGATGTCGATGGCCAGCTCGGGCACGAAGACGGCGTGCACGTCCCAGCGCTCGCGGGTGAGCCCGATCCCGGGCACCCACTCCTGCGTGTCGAGCCACTCACGGTACTTGACGGCCGACGCGGCGGTCAGCCAGCCGCAGTGCCGGCCCATGACCTCGTGCACGATGAGCATGCGCGGCCCGGACCGGTGCTCCCCGATGATGTTCCGCGCGAAGCCGGCCGTCTGCTCGGCGGCGGTCCAGGCGCCCAGCGACTGACGGATCGGCACCACGTCGTTGTCGATGGTCTTCGGCAGGCCGACGACCGTCAGGTGGTAGCCGTTCTCCTCCAGGTACGCGGCCAGGTCGGCGGCGGTCGTGTTCGTGTCGTCGCCGCCGATCGTGTGGAGCACGTCGACGCCGTCGGCCTTGAGCTGGTCGGCCGCGACCTGCAGCGGGTCCTGGCCCTCCTGCACGAGGCCCCGCTTGACGCAGTCCTTGACGTTGGTGAGCTTGACGCGGGAGTTGCCGATCGGGCTGCCGCCGAACCGGTGCAGGATCCCCGCCTTCGCGCGCGTCTCGTCGTCGATGACGACCTTGTCGCCCCGGAGCAGGCCGTGGTAGCCGTGCCGGTAGGCGATGATCTCGATCTCGGGGGCGATCTCGGTGTACCGCTCGATCAGACCACCGATCGCGGACGACAGGCACGGCGCGAAACCGCCGGCGGTCAGCAGGGCGACACGGCGAACCGTCATGACAGGACACCTTCCGTAGAGCTGCTCGAGGAGCGCGAGGCCGTCGCGCACGTCGACGGCCGGCCGGTCGGCCCGGTCGTCACCGCGCGGGGCCGCGCCTCATCCTACTGAGGGCTCGCCGTCCTCCTCCGGGGGAACCGGAACCTGGACGTCCGGCGCCGACCGGCCCCCCGGCGCCCCGTGCCCCTCCTCGGCCGAGTGCACCTCGTCGGGCTTGTGACCTGCGGCGATGCGCGCCTTCGCGGTCGCCGCGTACATGTCGACGTACTCCTGGCCGGACAGGCTCATGAGGGCGTACATGATCTCGTCGGTGACGGCCCGGAGGATGAACCTGTCGTGCTCCATCCCGCGGTACCGGGAGAAGTCGAGGGGCTCCCCGATCACGACGCCGACGCGTCGCGGCGCGGGCAGCACCCGGCCCAGCGGCTGAGCGACGTCCGTGCCGACCATCGCGACGGGGACCACCGGCGCGCCCGAGGCGAGCGCGAGGCGGGCGATCCCGGTCTTCCCGCGGTACAGCCGCCCGTCGGGGCTGCGGGTGCCCTCCGGGTAGATGCCGAAGAGCCCGCCCTCCTCGAGCACGCCCAGCCCCGTGCGCAGGGCGGCCTCGGAGGCCTTGCCGCCACCACGGTCCACCGGGATCGTCCCGACCCCACGGAAGAAGCCCGCCTTGAGCTTGCCGAGCAGCCCCCGGCCCTGGAAGTACTCGGCCTTGCCGATGAAGCGGACCTTGCGCGGGATCATGATCGGCAGCACGAACGAGTCGATCACCGCCAGGTGGTTGCTGGCGAGGATCGCCGGGCCGTTCGCGGGGACGTGCTGCGCGCCTCGGACCCAGGGGCGGAAGTACGCGCGCAGCAGCGGGGCCGCGAGCGCCCTCATGACCCAGTAGAACAATCGGTCACCTCCACCGAGCCGTCGTCGGGCGGCCGGCGCCGGGTGCGCGTACTCGCCCCCGCCGACTCTAGAGTGCTCAGCATGCCGCCACGTCCGCACGACGCGGAGGAGCCGGACGAGCTGGGCCCGGACGACGTCGACGCCAAGTGGGCCGAGCTCGTCAAGGACCTCACGCCCACGGCCGACCCCCGCGCCTGGGTGCCCGACCCGGCAGCCGAGGAGGCGGAGGAGCACTTCCGGCCCCCGGACCCGGGTCCCGTGCTGGGTGGCGACCCGCTGCTGACCATGGCGTGGGTCGCCGTCGTCGGCGTGCCGCTCCTACTCATGCTGGCCGTCGTCGTGTGGCGGGACATCCCGTCGGTGGTCGTCCAGGCCGCCGGCGTCGCCTTCCTCGCCGGCGTCGGCCTGCTCCTGTGGCGCATGCCGCGCGACCGCGAGGACGACGCCGGTCCCGGCGCCGTCGTCTGACGCCTACAGCCGCGCGAGGTCGGCGGCACCGACGATGCCCGCGTCGTTGCCCATCGAGGCGAGCTCGATCCTCGCCTCCGGGTGGTAGCCGCGGGCGGAGAGGTGGGCCGAGAACGCCGCGCGCGCCGGCAGGAGGACGAGGTCACCGGCCGCCGCGACCCCACCACCGAGCACGAACATCTCGGGGTCGAGGACCGCCGCGAGCGACGCGCAGCCCTCCCCGACCCATCGGCCGAGGTCGGCGAGGAGCTCGATCGCGAGCGGGTCGCCCGCGAGCGCGGCCTTGGTGACCATCGGGCCGCGGATCCCGGCCGGGTCGCCGTCGGCCAGGGCCAGCAGGCGGGCGGCGCGCTCC
>JAEWQZ010000102.1 GCA_023460255.1 Actinomycetes bacterium | reverse complement strand
ATGGGCCGGGTTCCCGCAGGCTAAGGTCGGCGAGACGCCGGCAAAGAGGCACGGCGTCCCATGCAGAGAGGCATGCACCGTGGCGAAGTACGTCTACGACTTCACTGAAGGAAACAGGGACCTCAAGGACCTGCTCGGCGGCAAGGGCGCGAACCTCGCCGAGATGACGAACCTCGGGCTCCCGGTGCCCCCCGGATTCACCATCACCACCGATGCCTGCCGCGTCTACATGCAGACCGGTGAGGTGCCCGCGGAGCTGCGGGTCGAGGTCACCAAGGCTGTCCGGACCCTGGAGGACGCGCTCGGGCGCCACCTCGGCGACGTCAAGGACCCGCTGCTCGTCTCGGTCCGCTCCGGCGCGAAGTTCTCGATGCCCGGCATGATGGAGACGGTCCTCAACGTCGGCCTCAACGACGAGACGGTCGAGGGCCTGGCCGCGTTCTCGCACGACGAGCGCTTCGCCTGGGACTCCTACCGCCGCCTCATCCAGATGTTCGGCAAGACGGTCCTCGACATCGACGGCGACCGGTTCGCCGACGCGCTGGACGCCGCCAAGAAGGCCAAGGGCTACACGGCCGACACGGAGATGACCGCCGAGGACCTGAAGGCTCTCGTCGGCGCCTACAAGGCGATCGTCCGCGAGGAGACCGGCCGCGACTTCCCGCAGAGCCCGCGGTCCCAGCTCGACCTGGCCATCGAGGCGGTCTTCAACTCCTGGAACACCGAGCGCGCGCGCCTCTACCGTCGTCGGGAGCGCATCTCCGACGACCTCGGCACCGCCGTGAACGTCCAGTCGATGGTGTTCGGCAACCTGGGCCCCGACTCCGGTACCGGCGTCTGCTTCACCCGCAACCCCTCCACCGGTGAGCTGGGCGACTACGGCGACTACCTGACGAACGCGCAGGGCGAGGACGTCGTCGCGGGCATCCGCAACACGCTCTCCCTGGCGGACATGGAGCAGATCGACCCGGCCGCCTACACCGAGCTCCGCCAGGTCATGCGGCGGCTCGAGACCCACTACCGCGACCTGTGCGACATCGAGTTCACCGTCGAGCGCGGCAAGCTCTGGATGCTCCAGACCCGCGTCGGCAAGCGGACCGCCGGCGCCGCCTTCCGGATCGCGCACCAGCTGGTCGAGGAGCACCTCATCACCCTCGACGAGGCGCTCGAGCGGGTGACCGGGGAGCAGCTGTCGAAGCTGATGTTCCCGCAGTTCGACGCCCACGCCGAGCGCACCCTCCTGGCCAAGGGCATGGCGGCGTCGCCCGGCGCGGCCGTCGGCCAGGCGGTGTTCTCCTCGGCCACGGCCGTCGAGTGGGCCGCCGCGGGCAAGACCGTCATCCTCGTCCGGCGCGAGACGAACCCCGACGACCTCGGCGGCATGATCGCCTCGGTCGGCGTGCTCACCTCGCGCGGCGGCAAGACGTCGCACGCCGCCGTCGTCGCCCGCGGCATGGGCACCACGTGCGTCGTCGGCGCCGAGGCCCTGGACGTGGACGTCAACGCGAAGCGGTTCACCGCGAACGGCACGGTCGTCAACGAGGGCGACACGATCGCGATCGACGGCTCCACCGGCGAGATCTTCCTCGGCTCGGTGCCCGTGGTGCCGTCGCCGGTCGTCCGCTACCTCGAGCACGGCCTCGAGGCCGCTGTCGCCGAGGTGGGCGACGACGAGGAGACCCGCGAGCTCGTGGTCGCCGTGGACGCGCTGCTCACGCACGCGGACTCGGCCCGCACCCTGGGCGTCGAGGCCAACGCCGACACGCCCGAGGACGCCACGCGCGCCCGGACGCTCGGTGGCGAGGGCATCGGCCTGTGCCGCACCGAGCACATGTTCCTCGGCGACCGCCGGGTGCTCGTCGAGCGCCTCATCCTCGCCAAGGACGAGGCGGAGCAGCAGGCGGCGCTCGACGCGCTCATGCCGCTCCAGCGTGGCGACTTCATCGGGATCCTCGAGGCGATGGACGGCCTGCCCGTCACCATCCGCCTCATCGACCCGCCGCTGCACGAGTTCCTCCCCGACTTCACCGAGCTGTCGGTGAAGGTCGCCCTCGCCGAGGCGCGCGGGGACGACTCCGACGAGGCGCAGCGCGACCGGATCCTGCTCACCGCCGTCAACAAGACGCGCGAGGCGAACCCGATGCTCGGCCTGCGCGGTGTGCGGCTCGGCATCGTCATCCCCGGCCTGTTCACCATGCAGGTCCGGGCGATCGCCGAGGCACAGGCGGCGCGGATCAAGGCCGGCGGCAACCCGAAGGCGGAGATCATGATTCCGCTCGCGGCGTCGGTCATGGAGCTGCACCTCATCCGGGACGAGGCCGAGGTCGTGCTCAAGGAGGTCGCAGCCGAGCAGGGTGTCGAGCTCGACATCCCGATCGGCGCGATGATCGAGCTGCCCCGGGCCGCCTACACGGCGGACCGGATGGCCGAGGTCGCGGAGTTCTTCTCCTTCGGCACGAACGACCTGACGCAGACGACGTGGGGCTTCTCGCGCGACGACGTCGAGGGTGCGTTCTTCAACCAGTACACGGAGAAGGGCGTCTTCTCGGTCTCGCCGTTCGAGTCGATCGACACCCAGGGCGTCGGCGGCCTCGTGGCGCTCGCGGTGGAGAAGGGCAAGGCGACGCGTCCGGACATCCACCTCGGCGTCTGCGGCGAGCACGGTGGGGACCCCGAGTCGATCCACTTCTTCCACGCCGTCGGGCTCGACTACGTGTCCTGCTCGCCGTTCCGGATCCCGATCGCGCGGCTGGAGGCGGGCCGTGCGGCCGTCGTCTCGGGCGGTGGCGACACCCGCTGAGCGATCAGCACCTGACGGACCCGAGGGCCCGGCTCGCGAACAGCGGGCCGGGCCCTCGGCCGTCTCCGGGGCCCGCGCGGTCTCAGCGGAGGGGGACGAACCGGAACCCCTCCAGCCGGCGGGTCGACACGCCCTCGGCGGTCCGCCGGACGACGTCGAGGCCCCCGGCGACCGGCGCGACCATGAGGCCGTCGGTGCCGAGCTGGTCGACCAGCGCCTGCGGGAGGTGTCGGGCCTCCGCCGAGACGAGGATCCGGTCGAACGGCGCGTCCTCCGGCCGGCCGAGCACGTCCCGGTGCGCCACGACGATGCGGGCCCACGGCTGGTGGGTCGCCGCGAGGTTCGCGGCCCCCCAGGTGGCGAGGTCGGGCTCCAGCTCCACGCCGAGCACCCAGCCCGCCGGCCCGACGAGGTGCGCCAGGAGCGCCGTCGTCCACCCGGAGCCCGAGCCCACGTCCAGCACCCTGGCCCCGACGGGCACCTCGAGGAGGCGCAGCATGCGGTCCACGGTGCTGGGCTGGGACGACGTCTGCCCGTGCCCGATCGGCAGCGGCTGGTCCCACGTCGCGCGCGAGCGCTGCGCGGGCGGCAGGAACCCGACGCGGGGCAGGGCCGCGAAGGCGGCGTGCACGCGGTCCGGGCCGGCCGGCGCGCGCCGGAGCAGGTCCTCGTCCACCCCATCACCTCCGGATGCCGCCCCGCGGCGGGCGGGCTAGGTTCGAGCGCGTCGACCGACCCACACGGAGGTACTGATGGCCACCCGCACCGCACGCACCGCCTGGACCGGTTCCCTCGCCGAGGGCAGCGGCGAGGTGACGTTCGCCAGCTCCGGCGTCGGCACGTTCGCCGTGTCCTTCCCCAAGCGTGCCGCCGACGACGCCGACGGCACCACCAGTCCGGAGGAGATGATCGCCGGCGCGCTGTCCTCGTGCTACGCGATGCAGCTGTCCGCGCTGCTCGGCCAGGCGGGCGGGACGCCGAAGAGCCTGGACGTCACCGTCG
>JAEWQZ010000101.1 GCA_023460255.1 Actinomycetes bacterium | reverse complement strand
CTGGTGGTCTTCGGCGACGGGCTCGAGGCGGACCGCCTGACCGCCACCTGGGGGCAGACGGTGCGGCTCGCGGCGGCCGACCGCCGGCTGCGCCTGGTCCTGTGAACCGGTCTTGTGAGCCGGTCCTGTGAGCCGGTCCGCCGAGCCGGGACGTGGGCTGCGTCACCGTCCGCGGGCTCAAGGAATTCACCCGGTCGGCCGATGCAGAAGGTCGCACAACGCGTCCGTCGCCACCCACCCGAGGACCTCGCCATGAGCACCGCCCCCGGACCTCTCGCCCGCACCGCCGCGCGCGCCCTCACCATGGGCCTCGCCGGCGCGCTCGTCGCCACCGCCTGGGTGCCGGCCTCCGCCGGCCCGCTCCCGGCCGGCCCCGTCGCGGGCGACGTCGCGACCCTCGTCGTGCCGACCGCTGACGACCCGGGGCCGGACGCCCCCGCGAACGCCGACGTGCCCGTCGACGAGCCGGTCGGCGGCGCCCTGCCCGCCGTCGAGGTCCCGGTCGAGCCGCCTCTCGCGTTCGCCGGCGGTGTCACCCGCCCCCCCACCAAGGTGCTGCCCGCCGTGCTCGACGCGTTCCCCGGCTACCAGCCCAGCACGTCGTGCGACCCGAACGACAAGCCCGGCATCCTCGCGTTCGCGAACCTCGTGTCCACCCACTGGGGCAAGACGCGGTACCACACGTCGCGCCGGTGCGTCCTCGGCGACGGCACCCAGCACGCGGAGGGCCGCGCCCTCGACTGGACGATGAACGCCTACGACGCGGGCGAGCGGGCCCTCGGCGACGCCGTCCTCGCGTGGCTCTCGGCCGACTCCGGGGCGCTCGCCCGCCGCTTCGGGATCATGTACATCATCTGGAACAAGAAGATCTGGTACACCCACCGGCCGGCGGCACCCGAGGCGTACACCGGGCCGATCCCGCACACCGACCACCTCCACTTCAGCTTCACGTGGGACGGCGCGATGGGCCGCACCTCCTGGTGGACCGGCGTCCCCGTCACCACTCCCGACGTCGGGCCCTGCCGCGTCTACGCCGGCCAGTACGCCCCCCGGTACACCGGGCCGCGGACGACGCCGTGCCCGGGCAAGCTGCCCCAGCCGCCCTACAGCGCCTACCCGGTGACGCTCCCGGGCGGGACGGGCACGCACGTGGCCCTCGCGCAGAGCCTCCTGGGGCTGGCCGTCGACGGCGACTTCGGCCCGGCGACGCTGACCCGGCTGCTCGCCTACCAGGCGGCCGTCGGGGTGCCCGTGACCGGTGTGCTCGACAACGCGACGTGGGCCCAGCTGGCGACGTCGATGCCCGTGCCGCCCTACCGGCAGATCATCGGGGCCCCGGACCTGACCAACGACGGCTGGGGTGACGTCGCCGCCGTCGACGACGTGGGTCGCCTGACGGTGTTCCCCGGCGAGCCGGGCGGCCGGCTCGGGCCCGTGCGCGTCTTCGGCCTGGGCTGGCGCGACCTGCGGGTCTACGCCCCCGGCGACTGGAACGGCGACGGCCGGGGCGACCTGGTCGCGGCCGACGCGGACGGCGCCCTGTGGCTGTACCCGGTCGACGGCAAGGCCCGGTTCGCCCCGCGCAGCCAGATCGGCCACGGGTGGACCGGCTTCCGGATCACGCCCGCGGGGGATGTCTCGGGTGACCGCGCCGCCGACCTGCTCGCCATCGACCCCGAGGGCAAGCTGTGGCTGTACCCGGGCAAGGGGACCGGCACCTTCGGCAAGCGCGTGCAGGTGGGCCACGGGTGGAACGGCTTCCAGCTCTACGCGGCCGGGGACCAGAACCGCGACGGCCGGGCCGACATCCTCGGCATCGACGAGGCCGGTGTGCTCTGGTTCTACGCCGGGCGCGGAGGCGGCTACTTCGCGCAGCGCATCCGGGTCGGCCACGGCTGGCTCGGCTACACCTTCGCGTCGGGCGCGGACCTCAACCGTGACGGCATCGGCGACCTCGTGGGCCGCGACCCGTCCGGCAACCTCTGGCTCTACGCGGGCAAGCCCGGTTACGGGTTCCACATGAAGACGCAGATCGCCGGCGGTTGGTGAGGCGCGAGAGGGGTGACCCAGGGCGGCTGTGCGCGGCCGGGACGGGTCCGTTCGTCCGGCGCGGACGCGGGCGTCGGAATCACCGGGCGCTCCCCGCTGTTGGGCCAGATGACCCGCCCGTCCGGCGCACCGCCGTCGGGACCCGCCGACCGGGAACGAGGACCGCGATGACCAGCACGATGGCCACCACCGCCCCGACCGGGCTCACCCGCGCCGACCGCTGCGACCGGTGCGGCGCGCAGGCGTTCGTGCGGGTCATGCTGCCGGGCGCCGACGGCGCCGCGCTGCTCTTCTGCGGCCACCACTTCCGCGCGCACGAGCTCGCGCTGGTCGCGGCCGGGGCGAGCGTGCACGACGAGCGCCACCGCATCGACGAGCGGGCGGCCACGCCCGAGCGCTGAGCAGGCGCGCTGGAGCAGGGTCCCCGACGGGGGTCGGCGTCGGGGCCGGGTCAGGTGCTGCGGTCGTGACAGACGGCGTGGCGGTCGGCCCTTCCTTCCGCAACCCCCGTGTCGGGGCTGGTCGTTCCGCACGCCCGTCGCCGCACGCGACGGTGCTTGTGACGGGAGTGGCAGATGTGCGCCGTGTGACGTCACATGCGTCACGTCCGTCACACCGTTCACAAGCACCGTGGCTTGGGCGGTGGTCGACACCCGCATCGCCCTTCTCGCGGCCGCGAACGCCGACCGTCCGGTCGGCGCCTCGCGCCGCGCCTGCATGCCGAACGGGTGAACATCGGTCACGATCCAGCATCGGGGCCCGTCCGGTGCCAGCCCATCCCTAACCTGGCCGCGTGGGGAATCGGCCGAACGGACGTCGACGCGGCACGGGCGTCGTCGCGCACCGGCGGGCACGGGGCGCGGCCGTCGCCCTCGTCCTCGCGGCCGGGATGGTGGCCACCGCCGCGACCTCCCCGCCCGAGGACCCACCGTGCACGTCGTCGTCCGGGGTGAGCCCGTTCTTCGGCCCGCAGGAGGAGGACTCCGGCGAGGCGGTCGGCAACCTGTACTGGTGGGTCGAGTCCGGGCCGTTCGTCTTCGCCCAGGGCAGGGTCGCCGCGCCCACCTGCGCCGCGGACCACGTCGAGGACGGGCACGTCACCGTCCGGGTCGAGTACCAGGTCTACGAGGCCACCAGCAGTCTGGATCTGGAGTCCTACCTCCGGGCGGCCCTGATCGTGGACGGGAACGGCGCGGCGACGCCGGTCGACTCAGTACAGGTCTCGACCGTGGAGGGCTCGTCCCTCAACGGCGCCCCGCAGCGGGACGTGCTGATCACGTTCGCCGTGCCCCTCGACATCCCCGAGCCGGTGGCGCTGCACCTGCCGGAGGTCGACGGCGAGGCGGTCACGGGGAGGTACCCGGACCCGATCCCCCTGCGAATCGGCGAGGCCGTCGAGCAGCCACTCCCGACCACGTCCTCGCCATCGGGATGAGCCCGACCGATCCGGCACGGGTTCCCGGCGAGATCGTGCTGCATCCCGTCGCCCTCGCAGGGCTCGCCCTTCTCGTGCTCAACGACCACGTGCTCAAGGGTGCGGCCCCTGGATGGCTGACCGGCAAGCTGTCCGACGTCGCCGGTCTGGCCTTCCTCCCGTTTCTCATCCTCGGGCTGCTCGACGTCGCCCGGCGTCGCCGGCCCCCGGACGTGCGTGCCGCCGCGGTCGCGGCAGCCGCGACAGCACTCGCGTTCACCGCGATCAAGCTCGTCGAGCCGCTGCGGGAGGTCGCCGCGTCCACGGGAGGGTGGCTGCGGGCGCCCCTGGACGCGCTGATCTCCCCAGCGATCGGAGCCCGCGCACCCGTCGGCGGGCCCGTGGCGATCGTCGCCGACCCGACCGACGTCATCGCCGTCCTGGCGTGCGCGGCTGTCGTGCTCGTCGTGCGACGGACCGCCCGGCCAGGCCCGACGGGGTAGCTCGCGCGACCAGCCGCGGGGCGCTCCGCCTCCTGGGCCGTACCCTTGCCCCGGACGGGTGGGCGCCGGTCGGGTTCTCCCAAGCGGACTCCCTAGGGTTCCCCCGACTGATTCCCCCACGTCCCGGGCCTCTAGCTCAACTGGCAGAGCAGCGGACTTTTAATCCGCGGGTTGTGGGTTCGATCCCCACGGGGCCCACCAGGGTGTTTGTGCAGGTCAGAGGTCCTGTGCAAGGGTCTCGCGAAGGTCCGCATCGATGATCAGCTGGGCCGCTAGTCCGCATCTAGTCCGCACTCGGTCCGAGCAGGCATGCGGCGTCGCCGCCACTCGGCCTCCTGGCGGGTCCGCCGGTGTCTCGGGACGCGCAGCCGCCTGAAGCCGGCTCAACGGGCGACAGCCAACCTGCAGAAGCGTGCAGTTAGTGCTCGCGCCTCCATGGGAGGGGCGGGCCACGACCCGGGCCGACCACTCCACGCCGCCGACGCCGTTGGGCCGCCCGCACGTGGGCCGAAGCCACCACGCCCACGCCGACCGGCGGCGCCGTCGTCGGCCGCTGCGCCGAGTGCGGCGCTGGCCTGAGCTCCCGGCGGCGCGACGCCGTCTACTGCTCGCGGGTCTGCCAGACGCGGGCGTGGCGGCGCGGTCGCGCCGTCCGTCGATGCCAGGTGTGCCGCCGTCGTCTCCGCCCGCATGCCCGGGCCTCGGCGCGGTACTGCTCGGACGCGTGCCGTCAGCGCGCGGCCCGTGCCCGGACGGCGAAGGCGCGAGCCGAGAGCATCGGCAGCGCGGCGTGATGAGCGCGTGCGTCCGGTACGCCGGCCAGTCGTACACGTACCTGCTCGACTCGGTGACCAAGGACCACGGTCGGCCCGCCGCAGGCTCGCCGATGACGC
The DNA here is from genome assembly GCA_023460255.1 of Actinomycetes bacterium. Lineage (GTDB taxonomy): Bacteria > Actinomycetota > Actinomycetes > Actinomycetales > Cellulomonadaceae > Actinotalea. The sequence goes on along the minus strand of JAEWQZ010000101.1, from coordinate 3,614 downwards.
GGTACTACTCCGCGCACGGCACGCCGCCCGGCACCTGGCTGGGCATCGGGCTGGCCGGGCTCGCCGACGGTCGCGGCATCCCCGAGGGCTCGTTCGTGACCCCGGTCCAGATGGAGCGCATCTTCGCGAACGGCGAGGACCCTGCCACGGGGGCCGCGCTCGGGCGGTCGCCGCACGTGTATGCGGACGGCGACCCTCGGCGCCCGGTCGCCGGGTTCGACTTCACGTTCACGGCCGAGAAGTCGGTCTCCGTCCTCTGGGCTCTGGCCGACCCGTCCACGCGGGAGGTCATCTACGCCTGCCACCGTCAGGCGATCGCCGACGTCGTCTCCCTGATCGAGCGCGACGTCGCCAAGACCCGGATCGGCACCAACGGCGTCGCGCAGGTCGACGTGCGCGGCGTCGTCGCCGCGGCGTTCGACCACTGGGACTCCCGCGCGAACGACCCGAACCTGCACACCCATGTGGTCATCGCCAACCGCGTGCAGGGGCCGGACGGCAGGTGGCGGACGCTCGACTCCCGCGCCGCGCTGAGGGCCGTGGTCGCGATGTCGGAGCGGTACGACGCCCTCCTCGCCGACCACATCACGGCGCGGCTGGGGCTCGGCTGGGAGTACCGCGAGCGCGGGCCAGGACGGAACCCCGCCTACCAGCTGGCCGCCGTGCCGCCCGAGCTCGTCGCCGCGTTCTCCCGCCGCTCGGCCGCGATCGACGCCGAGACCGACCGCCTAATCGAGGCCTACCTCGAGGCGCACGGCAGGCGGCCCGACGCCGTGACCGTCCTCCGCCTGCGACAGCAGGCAACTCTCGCCACTCGCAACACGAAGGTCGTCCTCTCACTCGAGGAGCTCACGTCCCAGTGGCATGCACGCGCGGCCGAGGTCGCGGGTGCGAGCCCGGCCGCCTGGGCAGCAAGGACCCTTGCCGCCGCACGGTCAGTGCACCCCGCCGCACCCGAGCGCCCGGACACCGTCGTGGCCGACGCCGCCGAGGCAGTCCTCGCCGCACTCTCGAGCAAGCGCTCAACGTGGACGCGCTGGAACGTCGACGCCGAGGCATCGCGCGCGCTGAAGGCCGACCGCTTCGCCTCGCCCGACGCGCGCGACGCCGCCACCGCGATGGTGGCCGAGGAAGTCACGCGACGCTCGGTGCTGCTTACCCCGCCCGAAGTCGCGCCCACCCCCGCCGCACTGCGCCGGCACGACGGCGGCTCCGCGTTCCGCCCGCACCGCAGCGAGCGCTACACCTCCCAGCGGTTGCTCGACGCTGAGTCACGGCTCCTGGCCGCGGGCCGAGACCGCAACGGCCCCGCGCTCGCCACCGCGCCGGAACCGGCGCCCGGCGCACTGTTCGATGACCAGGCCGACGCCGTCGCCGCGATCGCCACGTCGGGGCGCGTGGTTGACGTCCTCGTCGGCGCGGCTGGGTCTGGCAAGACCCACGCGCTGGCGGCTCTGCGCGTCGCGTGGGAGTCCGAGCACGGACCCGGCTCGGTCGTCGGGCTCGCGCCGTCCGCCGCGGCGGCCGACGTCCTGGCACAGAGCCTCGGCATCGGCTGCGAGAACACGGCCAAGTGGCTCGTCGAGCACGACGCCGAACCCGACCGCCTGCACCGCATCGACCGCGCCCGCGCCGCCCTGCAGGCGGCCCCTGACGCCGCGACCGCCCGCACGCTAGCCGACCACGTCGCGCGGCTGACCGCGCAGGTCGAACGATGGCGGTTCCACCCCGGCCAGCTGGTGATGCTCGACGAGGCATCCCTCGCCGGGACCCTGGCGATGGACCGCATCGCCGCGTGCGTCGGCGAGGCTGGCGCCAAGTTGCTGCTCGTCGGCGACTGGGCGCAGCTCTCCGCGATCGACGCCGGAGGGGCGTTCGGCCTGCTCGCTCGGGACCGCGGCCCCGGCGTCCCCGAGCTCGGCGCCGCACGCCGCTTCGCCCACGCCTGGGAGCGCGACGCCGCGACCCGGCTGCGAGTGGGCGACCCGTCATGCCTCGACGACTACGACGCCCATGACCGCCTGCATGCCGGGGATCACCCCGCGATGGTCGACGCCGCCTACCTGGCGTGGGCCGAGGATGAGCGAGCCGGGCTGCGGTCCCTGCTCATCGCCGGCGACCGCGACACCGTCCGATCGCTCAACGAACGCGCCCGTGCCGAGCTGGTCGTCGCTGGGGCCATCGAGCCGGACGGGACCGTCCTGCACGACGGGCTCGTGGCCGGCGTCGGCGACCGGATCGTCACCCGGCGCAACGACCGCCACCTCGGCGTCGGCGAGGGCTGGGTCAAGAACGGGGACACATGGACCGTCGTCGCCCGCCACGACGACGGCGCCCTCGCGGTCCGGCGCGAGGTGGGCGGACCGGCCGTCGTCCTGCCCGCGACGTACGCCGCCGAGCACGTCGAGCTCGGCTACGCGACGACCGCCTTCCGCGCGCAGGGCGCCACCGTCGACACCGCCCACGCGGTCATCAGCGGTGCGTCGATGACGCGCGAGGTGCTCTACGTCGCCCTCACGCGGGCGCGCCAGTCGAACCGGGCGTACGTGTGCACGGACGTTCTGCCCGAGCCTCTGCAGGGCTTCGCCGACGTCGCCCCGCCCAGCCGCGGAGTGCTCACCGCCGTACTCAGCCACGTCGGCGCCGCCACGTCCGCCCACGAGACCAGGTTGGAGGAGGCGGAAGTGGTTGGCTCGATCCGAACTCTCGCTGCGGAGTACGAGACCATCGCGCACCTCGGCGAGGCTCCGCACTGGACGGCGCTGCTGGAGCGGTCAGGCCTGACGACCGATCAGGTCCGGGCGATCGAGGGGTCGCCAGCCTTCGGAGCCCTCACGACGTCGCTGCGTCGGGCCGAGGTGTACGGCCTCAACGTCGAAGCTGCTCTGCCAGCCCTCGCCGAGCGGGCGGCCGTCGGCGCCGTTGACATCGCGTCGGTCATGCACGAGCGCGTCGACCGATGGGGCACTGCGAGCATCACCGCCGGACGAGGGCGTCCCGCGCGACTCGTGGGTGGACTGATCCCGGCGGCGACGCGCGCGACGGACGCGGACTTGATCGACGCGCTCGAAGTGCGGGCGAGACTGATCGACGTGCGCGCGACCCTCCTCCTCGAGCGCGCACGGGCGGCAGGCGCCGCGTGGCTCGGCGAACTCGGCCCCGTTCCTGAGGAGGCCGACGAGCGGTCGAGGTGGGACGCGCGTGCGCGCACGGTCGCGGCGTACCGGGACCGGTACGGCGTAACCAGCGCCGACGAGGCGCTCGGCACCGACGTTGTCACCGACCGACAGCAAGCCGATGCGCGGACACGCGCCGTCGAGGTGCTGGCGGTCCAACGCGACAAGGAGCGCCGATCGACGCCGCCCGAGCCACGGCGGGCTACGCCGCGGGCGCCAAGTCTCGAGCGTCAGAGCGCAGTGGGACGGTGAGGCAATGACCAGGCTGATCCTTCGGGAGATCGGGCGATGGACGCGCGCACTGCTTGTGCCTGTCGCCGCGCTCGTGGTCGTAGGCGGTTTCCCCGCCATGCTGCCGCCCGAAGTCCGTCAGGTCGGCGCCGACTCAGCGCTGTACATCGGCTGGCTGGCAGCCGTACTTGCAGCACTGGTGTGGCT
>JAEWQZ010000100.1 GCA_023460255.1 Actinomycetes bacterium | reverse complement strand
CGACCCGCCGCGTCCGCGACGGCCCCCGCATTCGCCGTCACCCGGACGCCGACGCCGCGTCCCGACGAGGAGAGGGCCGCCGCGCTGGCCGCACCCCGGTTCGGTGAGGTGTTCACCGACCACCTGGTCCGGATCACGTGGACCGCCGACGCCGGCTGGCACGACCACCGCGTCGAGCCCTACGGGCCCCTCGCGCTCGAGCCGGCGACCGCCGTCCTGCACTACGGGCAGGAGATCTTCGAGGGCCTCAAGGCGTACCGGCACCCCGACCGGTCCGTGTGGACCTTCCGGCCGGCCGACAACGCCGCCCGGTTCCGCGCCTCGGCGCGGCGGATGGCCCTGCCCGAGCTGCCCGAGGCCGACTTCCTGGCCTCGCTCGAGGCGCTGCTCGCCGTCGACGAACCATGGGTGCCCGACGCGCCGGACACCACCCTGTACCTGCGCCCGTTCCTCGTGGGCATGGAGCCGACGCTCCTCGTGCGGGCCTCGCGGCACGTGGAGTACCTGCTCATCGCCTCACCCGTGGGGCCGTACTTCCGCGGCACAGCGCCGGTGGCGATCTGGGTCGAGCAGGAGCACCACCGCGCGGGCCGGGGCGGCACCGGAGCCGCGAAGACCATGGGCAACTACGGGGCGTCGCTCGCGGCGCAGCGGGTCGCGTACGGCCACGGCTGCGAGCAGGTCTGCTTCCTCGACGACGCCGGGAACCTCGAGGAGCTCGGGGGGATGAACGTCGTCGTCGTGCTCGCCGACGGGTCGGTGGTGACTCCGGCGCTCGGCACGATCCTGGCCGGCATCACGCGGGACTCGGTGCTCACGCTCCTGCGCGACGCCGGGCGTGACGTCGCCGAGCGGGCCCTGCCGCTGGCCGAGGTGCTGGCGGGGCTCGCCTCCGGCGAGGTGACGGAGGTGTTCGCGTGCGGGACGGGCGCCGTCGTGAGCCCGATCGGACGGCTCGTGGGGGACGGGTTCGACGTCGTCGTGGGGGACGGCCGGCCGGGGCCGGTGACGGCGGCCGTGCGCCGCGAGCTGACGGACGTGCAGCACGGGCGAGCCCCGGACGCCCGCGGCTGGCTGCACCGGCTGGTGTGAGAGACGAGCGGGGACCGGTAACGTCTGAGCGGCTCCCGCGGGCGTGGGCCTGCGGGACGAAGGGATCGAGATGAGCACCACGGCACGCGAGACCACCGTCGACGCGTTCGAGCGCCGCCTCACGGCGACGCCGACGCCGGCCGGCGAGCGGCAGCGCCGCATCGAGCACCCCGCGTTCGGCACCGTGTTCACGGACCACATGGCCCGGGTCACGTGGACCGCCGACGGCGGCTGGGGCGACCGGCGTGTGGAGCCGTACGGGCCGCTCCTGCTCGACCCGGCGGCCGCCGTCCTGCACTACGGGCAGGAGATCTTCGAGGGCCTCAAGGCGTACCGGCACGCGGACGGGTCGGTGTGGACCTTCCGCCCGTGGGCGAACGCCGCACGGTTCGCCCAGTCCGCGCGCCGGCTCGCGCTGCCCGAGCTGCCTGCCGAGGACTTCCTCGGGTCCATCGAGGCGCTCGTGGGCGTCGATCTCGACTGGGTGCCGGGGGCCGACGAGACGAGCCTGTACCTGCGGCCGTTCATGTTCGCCTCCGAGGCGTTCCTCGGCGTCCGCCCCGCGCGCGGGGTGGACTACCTGCTCATCGCGTCCCCGGTCGGGCCGTACTTCGCGGGCGGCGTGAAGCCCGTGTCGATCTGGGTGTCCCAGGACTACAACCGGTCAGGCCCCGGCGGTACGGGCGCGGCGAAGTGCGGCGGCAACTACGCGGCGTCGCTGCTGCCGCAGCAGGAGGCGTACGAGCGCGGCTGCGAGCAGGTGTGCTTCCTCGACGCGGCGACGGGCACCCAGCTCGAGGAGCTGGGCGGCATGAACGTGTTCGTGGTGCACGCCGACGGGCGCGTGGCGACGCCGGCGCTGACCGGGTCGATCCTGGAGGGCGTCACGCGGTCCTCCGTGCTCACCCTGCTGCGCGAGGAGGGGCGCGACGTCGTCGAGGGCACGATCCTGCTCGACGACCTGCGCGCGGGGCTGGCCGCGGGCGACGTCGTCGAGGTCTTCGCGTGCGGCACGGCGGCGGTGGTCACGCCGATCGGGCGGCTCGCCGGTGCGGACTTCGACCTGGTGGTGGCCGACGGCGCGACGGGTCCGGTGACGGCGGCGGTCCGCCAGCGGCTCACGGACATCCAGTACGGCCGCGCCGCCGACCCGCACGGCTGGATGTACCGCCTGGCCTGACGGCGCGCAGGCCGGCACGAGGGACCCTGCACCTCGGCCCTGGGTCGTCGTGCTGTCAGCCCGGGGCTCCACCAGCGTCGCGGTACCGCGCAGGGATCGCGTGGTGGTCCGTCGCGGCTCGGCACGCGACGTCGGCCCGTCACCACGCGACGGCAGCGATGCCCTGCGTGACCTCGCGAAGGCCGGACTCGGGGTCCCAGAGGTACAGGGGCGCCCCGGCCTCGGTGACGATGTCGCCTGTGGGTGCGACGAGGGCGAGTCCGGAACCGTCGGGAGAGACCACGAGGTCGCCGACGCCCACGTCGGGCAGGTCGACACGGTCGAGCTCGGCGCCCGTCCCGGGGTCGAGGAAGGCAAGATGACTGCTGCCGGCCACCCGTGCGGGGATGTCGACGTACTCGCCCTGGTAGCCGAAGACGACGAGCCGACCGCTCGGCAGGGGCGTCGGGTGCTGCCAGCCGTGCCACCGCTCCTCGAGCTCGGGCGGGGCCAGGGCAGTCCCGTCCTGGAGCGACTCCGCGGCGTCAGGGTCGATGCTCGAGATCCAGGTCGGTGACGGCGCGATGTCCGTGCTCGTCTGTACGACGGTGAACAGTCGGGTGCCGTCCGGGGACCATGCTGGCTGGTCGATGCTCCGGTCGCACTCGCACCAGTCGGCGTCCGGGACGTGCCGGACGTCGCCGGAGCCGAGGTCGAGCAGTGCCACGCCCATCGTGTAGTCCTCGGTCGGCGAATCGGCCACGTAGGCGAGCACGGTTCCGTCCGGACTGAGCGCGGGGTCCTCGCCCTGCGCCAGGTGCTCCCACGTACCCGCCTCGAGCGACACCCGGACGATCGTGCCCGGGCCGTCATCGTGCGACAGGCCCACGTACGCAACCTGATGCACGCGGTCGATCGTCACGGATCCGTCTCGCCACAACGGCAGGCCACTCACGTACGGCTCCCCGATCTCGCCGGTCGCCGGGTCGATCGGGACGAGAGCGCCCTGGCTCGTGAGGGCGACGATCGGTGGGAGGGCGTCGGGAGTGGGTGTCTGGCTCGGTGTGGGTTCGGGCGTCGGCTCCGGGGTCGGATCGACAGTCGGCGGTGGTGTGGGGGTCTCGGCGGGGGCAGGCGTCTGCCAAGGGGAGGCGTAGACGACCGCACCGATGGCGAGCGCTGCGGCGGCGCTGCCCAGGGCCACGGCTGCGGTGCGGATGGTGCGCCCGTGACGCACCCGGGTCCGCACGGCTGCGAGGTGGACGGCGTCGGCGGGCACCTCCGGTGCGGCGCTCAGATCGCGGAGGTTGCGCGTGAGGTCGAACTCCATGTCAGATCCTCCGTCCGGTCGGGGCGACTGTGAGGGCCTCGTGGTCGTGGGTGCGGAGGGTCGGGAGCGGCCCGAGCCGCTGCTCGAGGCGTCCGATGGCGTCGTGCAGGTAGCGCTTCACGGTCCCCTGGGCCACGTCCATGGCCTCGGCGATCTCCGGCACGGTCAGCTCCTCGAAGTACCGGAGCACGACGGCGGTCCGTTCGCGCGGGCCGAGGGTCGCGAGCGCGGCATGCAGGTCGAGGTGGGTGGCGGTGTCCGGAGGTGGTCCCGCGTCGGGATCGGCGATCAGGTGCGCCACGTCGGCGAACCGCCGACGGCGTCGGTGGCCGTCGATGTACACGGTCACGATCGCCCGGCGCACGTAGGCCTCCGCCAGGTCGGCGCCGGGCCGTGCCCGCAGGCGCACGAAGACCTTCACCAGCGCGTCCTGGACGACGTCCTGTGCCGACGCGACATCACCCGTCAGCAGGTACGCGTAGCGGACCAGCGCCTCGCCCCGGCGGCGCACCAGGTCGGCGAGGAAGTCCTCGTGCTCGTTCGACATCGCTTCCCTCGGCTCCGTGGATGGACGCTCCGCCCGCACCCCCTCAACGGTCGGTCCGGCCGGATCGTTGTACCTCCCGTCACGATCCCGCCCGACTCCCGTCCGGCGTTCCGCTCCGCCGCTCCTCGTGGACCGTGCCGGGCGACCATCGGGCGGGGGTCGTGCCCGGATTGCACCTCGGGCACGCGCTGCTCCGCCGCGAGGGTCAGGCGGCGGCGCGTGCCTGCGACGGCGGCCGCGTCGTCGAACGGGTGGGGCGGTCGGTCGGGCCGCCGCGCCCGGTCGCGGGGGGATGCGCCGCGACGGTGTCGTGCTCGGGCGCGGGCCGAGGAGCACGGAACCCACCGCACGGCTCCAGGCTGCCGGCCGCGGTTGCGGCGGCGCAGGCGAGCGGACGCGGTCAGGCGGACAGCGGCAGTCGCTGGTGGGGGACCTCGATTGCGACGTCGTCGAGCACGGCGAACACCGGCTCGCCGTCCTGGACGACCAGCACGGCGCGCGCCCCGCAGGCGCACACGTGGTCGGGCCAGGTCTCCTCGAACCAGACGCAGACGTGTGTGCTCATGTCGGCGACGGTAGCCCGGCATGCCGACACGACGGCGGCGCCACGCCCGACGTGCCGTGATCCGTTATCGGCGGTCTCGGGACAGCCGGCCGCTCACCACCCGACGGCGACGAAGCCCTCCGCGAGCAGGCGCGGCTCGCCGCCGCCGTCCCACCGGTGGAGGTTCCAGCTCGGGCCCTCGCCGGCGACGAAGCCGCGGTCGCCGATGAGCAGGGCGACACGGGTGTCGTCGGGGTGGGCGGCCATGTCGGGCCACGGGGCGTTCCCCGCGGGCCTGCTTCCCTACGGTCCCGTAGCCATGGCATGATGCCGCCGTGACCTCGTTCACCCTGATTATCGGCTAGCGCGCCCGGCACACCGCCGAGCGCGCAGACCCTCCGCACCCCGGGGGGTCTTTTTGTTGGTCCGGGCACCACCGCCGCCCGCCGCCGACGCCGCCAGCCGAGACCCGCTCCGAAGCATCGATCGAGATGAGCACCGCAGTGGACACGACCCCCGACGTCTTCGACGTCTACGACACGACCCTGCGCGACGGCGCCCAGCAGGAGGGCATGAACCTGTCCGTGCAGGACAAGCTCCTCATCGCCCCCCTGCTGGACGAGCTCGGCGTCGGCTACATCGAGGGCGGCTGGCCGGGGGCGATCCCCAAGGACACCGAGTTCTTCAAGCGGGCCGCCAAGGAGCTGGACTTCAAGAACGCCGAGCTCGCGGCGTTCGGCTCGACGCGCAAGGCGGGCGCGAAGACCCACGAGGACGCGCAGGTCCGGGCGCTGCTCGACTCCGAGGCCGTCGTCGTCACGCTCGTGGCCAAGTCCGACATCCGGCACGTCGAGCGTGCCCTGAGGACCACGCCCGAGGAGAACCTCGCGATGATCCGCGACACGGTCTCCTACCTGCGCGGCGAGGGCCGTCGCGTGGTCCTCGACGCCGAGCACTTCTTCGACGGCTTCCGGTACGACGCCGACTACGCCCTGCGCGCCGTCGTCGCCGCGTACGAGGCCGGCGCGGAGACGGTCTGCCTGTGCGACACGAACGGCGGGATGCTCCCGGAGTGGGTGCACGAGATCGTCACGCGCGTGCGCGCCGAGGCAGGCGGGCGCATCGGCATGCACGCCCACAACGACTCCGGCTGCGCCGTCGCGAACACGCTCGCGGCCGTCGCCGCGGGCGCCACGCACGTGCAGGGCTGCGTCAACGGGTACGGCGAGCGCACGGGCAACGCCGACCTGGGCGCCGTCGTCGCGAACCTCCAGCTCAAGCTGGGGCACGACGTCCTCGCGAACGACGGCCTGCGCGAGCTCACCCGCATCAGCCACGCGATCTCCGAGATCACGAACATCGCGCCGTTCGCGCGCCAGCCGTACGTCGGCGCGAGCGCCTTCGCGCACAAGGCGGGGCTGCACGCGTCGGCGATCAAGGTCGACCCGGACATGTACCAGCACACCGACCCGCTCGCCGTCGGCAACGACATGCGGATGCTCATCTCCGACATGGCCGGCCGCGCGTCGATCGAGCTCAAGGGGCGCGAGCTGGGCTTCGACCTGGCCGGGCAGGGCGACGTCCTCACCCGGGTGACCAACCGCGTCAAGGACGCCGAGGCGCAGGGCTACACGTACGACGCCGCCGACGCCTCCTTCGAGCTGATGCTGCGGGAGGAGCTCGACGGGCACCGGACGTCGTTCTTCTGCACCGAGTCCTGGCGGGTGTTCGTCGAGACGACGCCGGGCAACCCGTCCGAGGCCAGCGCCGAGGCGACGGTGAAGATGCACGTCGGCGGCGAGCGGATGGTCGCCACCGCAGAGGGGAACGGCCCGGTCAACGCGCTCGACGCGGCGCTGCGCAAGGCGGTCGCCCCCACCTACCCGGAGATCGACAGGTTCGAGCTCATCGACTTCAAGGTGCGCATCCTCGACACCGAGCACGGCACCGACGCCGTCACCCGGGTGCTGGTGGAGACCATGGACTCCGGCGCGGAGGCGACGTGGATGACCGTCGGCGTCGGGCCGAACGTCATCGAGGCGTCCTGGGAGGCCCTGGTCGACTCGATCGTCTACGGCCTGCTCCGCGCGGGCGTGCCGAACCGGTCCGAGACGCCCGACGGCGTCCCGACCGACTGCGACTAGCCTCGCCACGACGACAAGGAGGCCCCCGTGCCCGAGCTGCGATCCCGCACCGTCACCCACGGCCGGAACATGGCCGGCGCCCGCGCGCTGCTGCGCGCCACGGGGGTGGCGGACGCCGACATCGGCAAGCCGATCATCGCGGTCGCCAACTCCTTCACCGAGTTCGTGCCCGGCCACACGCACCTGGCGCCCGTCGGCCGGATCGTCAGCGAGGCGGTGCACGCGGCCGGGGCGGTGGCGCGCGAGTTCAACACGATCGCCGTCGACGACGGCATCGCCATGGGCCACGGCGGGATGCTCTACTCGCTGCCCAGCCGCGACCTCATCGCTGACTCCGTCGAGTACATGGTCAACGCGCACCGCGCCGACGCCCTGGTCTGCATCTCCAACTGCGACAAGATCACCCCCGGCATGCTCATGGCCGCCCTGCGCCTGAACATCCCCGCCGTGTTCGTCTCCGGCGGGCCCATGGAGGGGGGCCGGACGGTGCTCGTGGACGGCACGGTCCGCAGCCGCATGCACCTCATCGACGCGATGGCGGACGCCGTCTCGGACGCGGTCTCCGACGCCGACCTCGCGCTCGTCGAGGCGAACGCCTGCCCCACGTGCGGCTCGTGCTCGGGCATGTTCACCGCGAACTCGATGAACTGCCTCCTGGAGGCCCTCGGTCTGGCCCTCCCGGGCAACGGCTCGGTCCTGGCGACGCACACCGCGCGTCGGGCGCTGTACGAGCAGGCCGGCGCGACGGCCGTCGAGCTCACCCGGCGCTGGTACGGCGCCGACGACGCGTCGGTGCTGCCGCGCAACGTCGCCACCCGCGCCGCGTTCGAGAACGCGATGGCCCTGGACGTCGCGATGGGCGGGTCCACGAACACGGTGCTGCACATCCTC
>JAEWQZ010000099.1 GCA_023460255.1 Actinomycetes bacterium | reverse complement strand
CGTCGCGCCCGAGCCCGGGGCGGCCGAGCGCGCCGAGCGGCAGGCCGTCGCCTGCGTGCAGCGCCAGCTCGACGGCCCCCGGACGGTGGTCGTCGTCAACCCGAAGGGCGGGGCGCACAAGACCACTGCCGCGCTGCTCATCGCGGCGACCTTCGGGCGGCTGCGCGGCGGCTCCACCCTCGCCTGGGACAACAACGAGACCCGCGGGACCCTCGGGTGGCGCTCCAGCCACACGGGCCACTCGCGCACCGCGGTGGACCTCCTCGAGGACCTCGAGCGGTTCGCCGACCCCGGCTCCGCGCGGGTCGGGGACCTCGACGCGTACGTGCGCTCGCAGGCGTCGGCCCAGTTCGACGTGCTCGCGTCCGACGAGGACGCGTCGTCGGCGGCCTCCGTGGACGGGTTCGCGTTCCGCGCCCTGCACCGCACCCTGCTGCGGTTCTACCGGCTGCTCGTCGTCGACACCGGCAACAACATGCGGGCCTCGAACTGGCAGGCGGCGATCGAGGCGGCCGACCAGGTCGTCGTGGTGTCGACGATGCGCGAGGACACGGCCCAGTCGGCGGCCTGGATGCTCGACGCGCTGCGGGCCACGGGCCACGAGGACGTCGTGCGGCGGGCGGTCACCGTCCTCAGCCAGCCCGCGCCGCGGATCGACGGCGAGCTGACGGCCCGGCTGCACGACCACTTCGGCCGGCTCACGCGGACGGTGCTCGAGGTGCCCTACGAGCCGGCGCTGGTCTCCGGCGGGCCGATCGACGTCGACGCGCTGTCCGCGGCGACGCGGCGGGCCTGGCTGCACGTCACGGCGGCCGTGGCCGACGGGCTGTAGTCGGGCAGAATCAGGGCGTGACCACGCAGCCCACCCGGACCGCCCCGCGCCCCGCGACCACCGACGACGTCGACGCCGTCGTCGCGCTCGTCGAGTCCGCCTACCGTGGCGACGCGAGCCGCGCGGGCTGGACCACGGAGGCCGACATCCTCGGCGGCCAGCGCACCGACGAGCAGATGGTCCGTGAGCTCCTGTCCGCGCCGGGCAGCGTCGTCCTCGTGGTCGACGACGAGGACGACGGCCTGCTCGCCTGCTGCCACCTCGAGCGCCGCGACGTCACGGGCTACCTCGGCATGTTCGCCGTACGTCCCGGGCGTCAGGGGCAGGGCACGGGTCGGGCGGTGCTCGCGGCGGCCGAGGTGTACGCCCGCGACGCGTGGGGTGCGCAGCGACTGGAGATCTCGGTGATCAACCACCGCCACGAGCTCATCGCCTGGTACGAGCGCTGCGGCTTCGCGCGGACGGGAGTGGCCCACGCCTTCCCCTACGGCGACGAGCGCTACGGCCTGCCGCAGCGCGACGACATCGTGCTCCTGGAGATGGTCAAGCCGCTGGACGGTGCCGCGGCCAGGACGGACGGATGAGCCGGTACCCCGCGCACCGGGACGCGCCCCGCACGGCCCTCGTGACCGGGGCCGGCCGGGGGATCGGCCGCGAGCTCGCCCACGGTCTCGCCGCGCACGGCTACGCGCTCGCGCTCCTGGGCCGCACGCCCGAACACCTGGACGCGGTCGCCGCCGAGATCGCGGCGGCCCACCCGGACGCGCGGGTGGCGACGCTGCCCGTCGACGTCACCGACCCGGGGTCGACCCGCGACGCCGTCGCCCACGCCGAGGGCGCGCTCGGCGGCATCGGCCTGCTCGTCAACAACGCCGGCGTCATCGAGCGCACCGAGGGGCGCTTCGCCGACGACGACGTCGAGGACTCCTGGCGTGTCGTCGAGACCAACGTGCGTGGCCCGATGAACGTCGTGCACGCGGCGCTGCCGGGCATGCTGGCCCGCGGCGGGGGCCGGGTCGTCGCCATCAACTCCGGGGCGGGGCACCGCGCCACGACGACCTACGCGGCGTACGGGATCTCCAAGGGTGCGCTCGCCCGGCTCACGACGATCCTCGACGCGCAGTACCGCGCCCTCGGGATCCGCGCGTTCGACCTGGCCCCCGGAGTCGTGCGCACCGACATGACGCGGGGCATGCCGCTGCACGACGACCGCACGGAGTGGACGCCCGTGCAGGCGGTGGTCGCGCTCGTCGTGGCGATCGGGGACGGCCGCCTCGACGCGCTGTCGGGACGCTTCCTGCGGGCGGGGGAGGACACCGCCGACACGCTCGAGGCGCACGTCGAGGAGATCGTGCGCGCCGACGCGCGTCGCCTGCGGCTCGTGCCGTGGGGTCCCGACGACCCGGTGGGCGCCTGACCGGCCACCGGCCCATCGGCCTGCCGGCGACCCACCACCCGCGAATGCGGCAGAGGCCCCGGCGGACGCCGGGGCCTCTGCGCTGCGGGGGTGGGACGTCCGTCAGGCGCCGAACCACTCCCGCACGCGCTCGACGATCGCCTGCTCGAAGACGTCGTCGTTGTGGCGCGCCTTGAGCCACTCGATGAAGGAGCCGCCGGCCGCCGCGTCCATCTCGGCCCGGCAGGCCGCCGTGTCGGTCACGGCGCGCACGAGCATCTCCTCCGCCTCGGCGGCGGTCCGGTAGAGGAACGGGTACCCGTCCGGCACCAGGGCGCGGGCCCAGGGCCGGTCGGGCAGGATGCCGACGACGCCGGCGGCCAGGGCCTCGACGTACGCCAGGCCGTAGGACTCGTCGGTCGCGGTGGCGAGGAACGCCGTCGTGCGGGCGAGCGCCTGCCAGTAGTCGTCCCGGCTCGCGGTGAGCGGACCCACCCAGGCCCAGTCGCGACGCGACAGCCGCATGGCCTTCTCGGACACGAGGTGCGACTCGTGCAGCCGCGCCTCCACCCGGATGGGCGTCCGCTTGACGACCCGCTCGACGACGTCGAGGAACAGCTGCGGCTGCTTGCGCTCCGACAGGTAGATCGCCGGGTAGAGGACGACCGGGACGGCAGGCTCCTGGCGCGGCTGGACGTGCTCGTGCCGGAAGCCGAGGTTGACCCAGCCGATCTTCGCCTTCTCCGCGAGGGGCTGGACGGTCGTCGCGTTGACGATCTCGCGCACCTCGTTCGCGGTCCGCTCGGAGTTGGCGAACGTCGGGAACAGCGCGCAGCAGAGGCCGAGGAGCGAGCGCTCCACCGGGTGGCTCTTCTCCGCGGTGTTCCACCACACGAAGTTCATGACCTTCGGCTCGTCGCACGTGGCCTTCAGGGTGCGCCAGACGCACGTCGCGTCGAGCACGTCCATGGTGATGACCAGCGTGTCCTCGCCGTCGATGAACTCCAGCGGCACCACGTCGAAGCCCTCGGCGTGCTGCGTCCGGGGCCCGACGAGGATCGCCTCGGGGAACACCCGCAGGAGGCGGCGCACGAGCGTGGCCCCCGCGTCGTGCCCCGCGACGTGCCCGTCGCTGTCGACGAGTGCCCCGCTGTAGCGGACGGCGACCTTCATCGCTGCTCCCCTGCCTCGGCGAGCGCCTCGGCACGCTCGTCGGCCTCAGCCTCCTCCGCGGCAGCGGGCTCGTCCACCGTCTCGGTGTCCGCCGGCGCCGTGACGGCGGCGGACGGGGCGTCGGCGGCCGCGGGGGCGGTGTCGACGTCGTCGGGGGTGGAGAGCTCGGCGTCGTCGTCCGTCATGGACGCCTTGATCCGCATGCCGTAGAACGACCGCCACACGAAGTACGCCGAGATCAGGAAGAACACGCCGGCGAGGACGTGCACGAGCGTGCCGTTGCCGTCGTCGGTGAGCATGACGCCGAGCTCGACGGCCAGCAGGCCGAAGAGGGTCGTGAACTTGATGACCGGGTTGAGCGCCACGGACGAGGTGTCCTTGTACGGGTCGCCGACCGTGTCGCCGACGATCGTGGCGTCGTGCAGCGCCGTGCCCTTGGCGTGCAGGTCGACCTCGACGATCTTCTTGGCGTTGTCCCAGGCGCCGCCCGCGTTCGCCATGAAGATCGCCTGGTAGAGGCCGAAGATCGCGATCGAGATGAGGTAGCCGATGAAGAAGAACGGCTCGACGAACGCGAACGCCAGGGTCGAGAAGAACACGCCGAGGAACATGTTGAGCATGCCCTGCTGGGCGTACTCGGTGCAGATCTCCACGACCTTGCGGGAGTCCTCCACGCTCGCCTTGGTCACGCCGTCGAGGCGGATGGTCTTCTTGATGAACTCCACCGCGCGGTAGGAGCCGGTCGTGACCGCCTGGATCGAGGCGCCGGTGAACCAGTAGATGACCGCGCCACCGGTGATGAGGCCGAGCAGGAGCGGCGCGTGCATGAGGGACAGCTTCTCCATGCCCTCCTCGAGGCCACCGGTCAGCGCCATGATGATCGAGAAGATCATCGTCGTGGCGCCGACCACCGCGGTGCCGATGAGCACGGGCTTGGCGGTCGCCTTGAAGGTGTTGCCGGCGCCGTCGTTCTCCTCGAGCATCTGCTTGGCCTTGTCCCACTGCGCCTCGACGCCGTAGGTCTCCTTGAGCTCGGCGTCGATGTTCGGCTCGTCCTCGATGAGGGAGAGCTCGTAGACGCTCTGCGCGTTGTCGGTGACCGGGCCGTAGGAGTCGACGGCGATGGTGACCGGGCCCATGGACAGGAAGCCGAAGGCCACCAGTCCGAAGGCGAAGACGGCCGGCGCGAGCATGTAGTCCGACAGGCCCTGCTCGCTGATGAGGAAGGCGCCGCTCATGAGGCCGACGATCGCGATGCCGAGCCAGTACCCGGAGAAGTTGCCCGCCACGAGGCCGGACAGGATGTTCAGCGAGGGGCCGCCCTGGCGGCTGGACTTGACGACCTCCTGGGTGTGCCGGCTCTTGGTCGACGTGAAGGCCTTGACCAGCTCGGGGATGAGCGCGCCGGCGATGGTGCCGCAGGAGATGATCGCCGACAGCTTCCACCACAGGGTGCCGTCGCCGACCTCGCCCAGGACGACGTAGGTCATCGCGAAGGTGCCGACGATCGACACGACAGAGGTGATCCACACCAGCGAGCTCAGCGGGCTCTCGAAGTCGAACCTGTCGACGGCCGAGTACTTCGCCCGGGCCCACGCGTCGTTGGCCAGGTAGGAGACCGCGGAGGCGATGACCATCATCGCGCGGACCACGAAGATCCAGACGAGCAGGCTGGCCTGGAGCGCGGGGGTGTCCACCGCGAGGAGCACGAAGGTGACGAGCGCGACGCCGGTGACGCCGTAGGTCTCGAAGCCGTCGGCCGACGGGCCGACCGAGTCGCCCGCGTTGTCGCCCGTGCAGTCGGCGATGACGCCGGGGTTGCGGGCGTCGTCCTCCTTGATCTTGAAGGCGATCTTCATGAGGTCGGAGCCGATGTCGGCGATCTTGGTGAAGATGCCGCCCGCGATGCGCAGCGCGGCCGCGCCGAGGGACTCGCCGATGGCGAAGCCGATGAAGCAGGCGCCGGCGATGTCACCGGGCAGGAACAGCAGGATGACGAGCATGATCAGCAGCTCGAGGCTGATCAGCACCATGCCGATCGACATGCCGGACTTCATCGGGATGCGGTGCACCGGCAGCGGCTTGCCCGCGAGCGAGGCGAAGGCCGTGCGCGCGTTCGCGAAGGTGTTCACGCGGATGCCGAACCAGGCGACGGAGTACGAGCCGGCCATGCCGATCAGGCTGAACGCGATGACGATCGCGACCTTGCCCCACGCGAGCTCGACGAGGAAGCCGTAGTAGACGACGATCACCGCGGCGATGAAGCCCCACAGCACCATGAGGAACTTGCCCTGCTTGAGCAGGTACGCCTTGCAGGTGGTGAAGATCAGCTCGGCGACCTCACGCATCGTGGGGTGCACGGGCAGCGTCTGCAGCTGCCGGTAGACGAGGAAGCCGAAGCCCAGGCCCATCGCGCAGACGACGAGGCCGAGCATGAGCAGCAGGCGGCCCGAGCCGGCGCCGCCGCCGACGATCGCGACCTCGCCGAGGTCCGGGACCTGGAGGTTGGCCTCGCCGCCGTGCCCGCCGGAGCTCGAGGCGGACCCTTCGGAGGAGCAGCCGGCCAGGGCCAGCCCGGCGAGGGCGGCCAGGCCGGCCAGACCCGCGACGCGGCGGGGGCGCCGCGAGGGCGCGCGGAGGATGGTTTCGGTGCGTGTGATCACGATCAACCCCATGCATACGGAGGAGGGACCTCGTTGTCCCTTTCACGCTAGGGCGGGGCCGCGGGGTCGACGTGTGACCTTCGGCCCCGGCCCCGGGTGACCTGTCGGGGGCCGCGTGTCCACCATCCGGGCGGGGCGCGCGAATCCTCCGCACGGCGCCGGACACACCCCCGCGCGGGTCTTCCGCAGGGCCCAAGGTCCCCCGGAAGATGGGCCGGGTTCCCGCAGGCTAAGGTCGGCGAGACGCCGGCAAAGAGGCACGGCGTCCCATGCAGAGAGGCATGCATACCGTGGCGAAGTACGTCTACGACTTCACTGAAGGAAACAAGGACCTCAAGGACCTGCTCGGTGGCAAGGGCGCGAACCTCGCCGAGATGACGAACCTCGGGCTGCCGGTACCGCCCGGATTCACCATCACCACCGATGCGTGCCGCGTCTACATGCAGACGGGTGAGGTGCCCGCGGAGCTGCGCGTCGAGGTCACCAAGGCCGTCCGCACCCTGGAGGACGCGCTCGGGCGCCAGCTCGGCGACGTGCGGGACCCCCTGCTCGTGTCCGTCCGCTCCGGTGCGAAGTTCTCGATGCCCGGCATGATGGAGACCGTCCTCAACGTCGGCCTGAACGACGAGACGGTCGAGGGCCTCGCGGCGTTCTCGAACAACGAGCGGTTCGCCTGGGACTCCTACCGCCGACTCATCCAGATGTTCGGCAAGACCGTCCTCGACATCGACGGCGACAAGTTCGCGGACGCCCTGGACCACGCGAAGAAGGCCAAGGGCTACACGGCCGACACCGAGCTGACCGCCGAGGACCTGAAGGCCCTCGTCGGCGTGTACAAGGCGATCGTCAAGGACGCGACCGGCAAGGACTTCCCGCAGACCCCGCGGGCGCAGCTCGACCTGGCCGTCGAGGCCGTCTTCAACTCGTGGAACACCGACCGTGCGCGCCTGTACCGCCGCCGCGAGCGGATCTCGGACGACCTCGGCACCGCCGTCAACGTCCAGTCCATGGTGTTCGGCAACCTCGGCGCCGACTCCGGCACCGGCGTCTGCTTC
>JAEWQZ010000098.1 GCA_023460255.1 Actinomycetes bacterium | reverse complement strand
CCCGGGACGCGATGCGTCCCGGGGCCGCCGTCCGTCGTCGTCCGGGTGCGTCCGGTGGCCTGCGGCCGGGCCGGCGCGTCCCCTCGCCGTGCGCCGTCTCGTCAGGCGACCGCCGCGTCTCGCGCCTCGGGCGGGGTACTCCCGCCCCCGGGCAGTCGGTTCGATGCCTCTGACCTGCGGAAACTGTCGATCGGCCGTCGAAAGTATCGCCCATCCGGGTGGTCGCGCGATCACGACAATCGGGACATGTCTCATATGACGAGAAGTGTCCGACAACGTTGCCTATACCGCTCAGGTGCGCTTAGCGTGAGGTCACCCGGACACTGCCACACGCAAAGGGGCGACCATGCGGCACTCCAGTTCACTCCGGGCCGTCACAGCAGCTTTCGCTGCTGCCGCGGTGGGACTCGTATCCGCCGTCACGGCCCTGTCGGCTAGCGCGGCGGACACCGTCGCGATCAGCAGCGACTTCGAGGACGGGAGCACCGCTCCCTGGCAGGCGCGCGGCTCAACCATCACCGTCGTCGACACCGACGCGCACGGCGGGACGAACAGCCTCGCCGTCACCGGCCGCACCGCGGACTGGAACGGCGTCCAGACCGACATCGCCTCCCTCGTCCTGCCCGGCCAGACCGTGACGGTCTCCGGCTGGGTCAAGCTGCTCGAGCCCGGCAGCACGACCGCCAAGTTCACGATCAACGAGACGACCGCCGCCACCTACACGCAGGTGAGCGACCCCGTCACCGTCGACGACACGGCGTGGGTCGAGATGGCCGGCACCTACACGGTGCCCGCGGGCCAGTCCGGCCTCATCCTCTACGTCGAGGCGGCCGAGCCGACGGCGAGCTTCCTCGTCGACGACATCACCGTCACGGTCTCCGGCGAGGGCACCGACCCGAGCGCTCCGGTGACGGTGACCGGCGTCGACTTCGACGACGAGACCCTCGGCGACTGGTCCGCCAGCGGCAGCCCGACCCTCGCGTACGTCGACGCCGACGGCGGCAAGGCGCTGAGCATCACCCGCGCCGCCGACTACGAGGGCATCCAGTCCCCGACGGGCCTGCTCCAGCAGGGCGTCGTCTACACCTTCTCGATGCGGGCGAAGCTGCCCGACGACTCCCCGCTCGAGTCCACCGACATCCGCTTCGTCGTGAAGCCCGCCTACAACTGGGTCGCCAACACGACCATCACCAAGGACGGGTGGACCGAGCTCAGCGGGACCTACACGGTGCCCGGCGACGTCGCCGACCTCAACGAGGTGCAGGTCTACCTCGGCTCGACGGACCAGACCGACCCGTACACGATCCTCGTGGACGACGTCCTGATCACGCGGCCGGCCTCCCAGGGCGACCACACCCCCGTCGACCTCACCTTCGACTTCGAGGACGGCCTTCAGGGCTGGGTCCCGCGCGACGCCGGCGGCGCCCCGACGGTGGCCGTCACCGACACCGAGGCGCACGGTGGCACCTACGCCGCGCTGGTCAGCGACCGTGACGGCCAGGGCGACGGCATCGGCCTCGACGTGTCGGAGATCTTCGAGTCCGGTGTGACCTACGACGTGACCGCGTGGGTGAAGATGGCGGCCGGCGAGGAGCCGGACGACATCTGGCTCTCCATGCAGCGCGTCAACGAGGGCGCCGACGCGTTCGCCACCCTCGGCCAGTTCGGCGACATCGGCTCGTCCGCGTGGACGGAGATCTCGACGAGCTTCACGATGGCGGACGCGGAGACGGCGCTGCTGTACTTCGAGACGTCGTACAACACGGGTGGGCCGGGGTCGTTCCTCGTGGACGACATCACCATCGTCTCGCGCGACATCGTCATCGAGCCGCTCACGCCGCTCATGGACACCGTGGACTTCCCGCTCGGTGTCGCGATCGACTCCCGGGAGACCGTCGGCTCGTCCGCCGAGCTGACGCTGCGGCACTTCAACCAGGTGACGGCCGAGAACCACATGAAGGTCGAGGCCTGGTACGACGACGAGCAGAACTTCCGGATGCACCCGGAGGCCGTCTCCGTGATGGACTTCGCGCAGGAGAACGACCTGCGGGTCTACGGCCACGTGCTGCTCTGGCACAGCCAGACGCCTGCCTGGTTCTTCCAGAATGACGCGGGCGAGCCGCTGACGGACAGCGACGCCGACAAGCAGTTCCTGCGCGACCGGCTCCGCACGCACATCTTCGACATCGCCGGGACGATGGCGGACCAGTACGGGCCGTTCGGCTCCGACACGAACCCGCTGGTGGCGTGGGACGTCGTCAACGAGGTCGTCGCCGACGGCACGGAGTTCGACGACGGCCTGCGGCGCAGCGAGTGGTACCGGATCCTCGGCGAGGAGTTCATCGACCTCGCGTTCCAGTACGCGGACGAGGCCTTCAACGGCGAGTTCGCCGCCGAGGGCTCCGACCGCCCGGTCGCGCTCTTCATCAACGACTACAACACCGAGCAGGGTGGCAAGCAGGACCGCTACTTCGCCCTGGTCAACCGGCTGCTCGACCGCGGCGTGCCCGTGGACGGCGTGGGCCACCAGTTCCACGTCAGCCTGTCGACGCCGATCGCCGCGCTCGAGGCGACGCTCGAGCGGTTCGCCGCCCTGCCGGTCGTGCAGGCGGTGACCGAGCTCGACGTCACCGTCGGCACCCCTGTCACGCAGGCGAACATCGTCGAGCAGGGCTACTTCTACCGCGACGCCTTCGAGGTGTTCCGGCAGTTCCACGCCGCCACCGGCGACATGTACTCGGTGACGCTGTGGGGCCTGCAGGACTCCCGCAGCTGGCGCAGCGAGCAGGCACCGCTCCTGTTCGACGCGACGCTCCAGGGCAAGCCCGCCTACTACGGGGCCGCCGGGGCCGAGCTCGAGCCACGCCTGCTGGCGGAGCTCTCCTTCGCCGGCTCGGTGCCTCTGGACGCGGCAGCGACGGCCTCGCCGGAGTGGCAGCGCCTGCCGCTGCACGCCGTCGAGGAGGTGGCGGCGTTCCAGACCCGCTGGGCGACCGACCACCTGACGGTCTACGTCGACGTGAACGACGCGACGGTCGACGCCACGGACGGCGTCGTGCTCGTGGTCGGCACGGAGTCCTACGCCTTCGGCCGCGACGGCACGGGCGACGTGCCCGGCGTCGTGACCGAGGGCACGGACGGCTGGTCGGCGGTGGTGCACGTGCCGCTGACGGACGCGACGCAGGGGTCGGACCTCGACTTCGACCTCCAGGTGACCGACGGTGCGACGACGACCGGGTGGAACGCCCCGGGCGTGCTCGGCACGCTCACGCTCGTCGAGCCGCTGTCCTTCGTGGAGGTCGCCGAGGCCCCGGCGGCGCCGACCGTCGACGGCACGGTGGACGAGGTCTGGGAGCTCGCGAACGTCGTGACGACCGAGACCCAGATCGAGGGCTCGGCCGACGGCGCCGCGACCGCGGAGATCCGCACGCTGTGGAGCGGTGACGGCAGCACGCTGTACGTGCTCGCCGAGGTCACCGACGACCAGATCGACGTGTCGGGCTCCGACCCGTGGATCCAGGACTCCGTCGAGATCTTCGTCGACGCGGGCAACTACCGGAACGGTCCGTACCGGTACGACGACACGCAGATCCGCATCAACGCGGAGAACGTCGTCTCGTTCGGCACCGGCGACGAGACGTTCCAGCGCAACCGGCTGGCCAGCGCGACGTCGCTGACCGACACCGGCTACCTGGTCGAGGCGTCGATCAGCCTCCTCGAGGACGGCGGGCCGGGCACGTTCCACGGCCTGGACTTCCAGGTCAACGACGGCACCGCCGGCGCGCGGACCTCCGTGCGCACGTGGGCCGACCCGACGGGGATCAGCTACCAGAGCACCGCCCGCTGGGGCGTCGCGCAGCTGGTCGAGGCCCCGTTCGTGCCGGACCCCGACGTCGACGTCCGCTCCCTGATCGTCACCGCCGGGTCGAAGGTGACGGTGGACCTGTCCGGCTACGTGCCGGGGAGCACCGTGACCCTCCGGCTCGACCCCGAGATCGTCGTCGGCCGTCAGAAGCCGGTGGCGCTCGGTCAGGTGACCGTCGACGACGAGGGCGCGGCGAGCGCCCGCGTCACCATCCCGCGCAGTGCCAAGCTCGGGCTGTACTCGGTCGTCGGCACCGCCGGCGACGTGACGGCCGAGGACTGGCTGCTCGTGCTGCCGAAGCCCGCGCTCTTCGGGTTCGGGTTCGGGTTCGGCCCCGGCTTCGGTCACGGTCCCGGCCACGGCTGGATGAGATGGTGCTGAGCAGGTGATCGCGACGGTGCCCCGGGCGGCCCTCCCGCCCGGGGCACCGTCACGTCCGCCCGTCGCGAGCGGGAACGCGGCGGCGTCGCCGTGCGTTGCCTAGGATGGTGGGACGTCCCAGCCGCCGACGGCGGCCCCGACAGGAGGCACAGTGAGCAACCCGGTCTTCAACAGCAGCCCGGTCTTCGGGCAGCGGCGCGGCGCTGCGGCGCCTGTCGCCTACGGCACCGCGGGGACCGTCGCGGCGGACGCCGCGGCCCTCGAGCAGATGTACGGCGCCCCGGCCGCGACCGCCCGCGACACGGGCCGGCTCACGTACGACGACGTGATCGTCAAGACGGGCGGCCTGCTGCTCCTGCTCGTGGTCGTCGCGGCCGCGACCTGGCAGATCGCGCCCCAGCTCTGGCCGATCGGCATGGTCGTGGGCCTCGTGCTGGGCCTGGTCAACGCGTTCAAGCGCGAGCCGAGCCCCGCGCTGATCGTGGCCTACACGGTCGCGGAGGGCGTGTTCCTCGGCGGCATCAGCCTCGCGTTCCAGAACATGACGATCGACGGAACCGGCTCGGCCAAGCCGATCGTGCTCCAGGCGATCCTCGGCACGTTCGCGACGTTCGGCGCCGCCCTGTTCCTGTACAAGTCCGGCCGGGTCCGGGTCACGCCGAAGTTCACGCGCTTCCTGCTCATCGCGCTCGTCGGCTACGCGGTCTTCTCACTGCTGAACTTCGGCCTGTCGTTCTTCATGGCGAGCGACGGCTTCGGCCCGCTGCGCAACGGCGCGATCGGCATCGGCGTCGGCCTGCTCGCCGTCGGGCTCGCGGCGATGTCGCTGATCCTGGACTTCGACGCGATCGACCGCGGCGTCCGCCAGGGCGTCCCGGCGCGCTACGCGTGGAGCGCCGCGTTCGGCCTGGTGGTCACCCTGGTGTGGCTCTACCTGGAGATCCTGCGCCTCCTGGCGATGCTCAACCGCAACTAGCACGTCCCCTCGGACCGCCCGGGCGCCGCAAGGCCCCGGGCGGTCCGTCGTCCCACCCGGGTCCGCCCGGGCGTCCGGAAGGAGCGCCGTGCGCTACGCGGAGCACGTCACCGAGCTCGTGGGTGGCACCCCCCTGGTCAGGCTCACGTCGGTCACCGAGGGCCTCGCCGCCACGGTGCTCGCCAAGGTGGAGTACCTCAACCCGGGCGGCTCGGTGAAGGACCGGATCGCGCTGCGGATGATCGAGGCCGCCGAGGCGAGCGGGGCGCTGCGCCCGGGCGGCGTCATCGTCGAGCCGACGAGCGGGAACACCGGCGTCGGCCTCGCCCTCGTGGCGCAGCGCCGCGGCTACCGCTGCATCTTCGTCTGCCCGGACAAGGTCTCCGGTGACAAGATCGACGTGCTGCGCGCGTACGGCGCCCAGGTCGTCGTGACGCCGACGGCCGTCGCGCCGGAGCACCCGGACTCGTACTACTCGGTGTCGGACCGCCTGGTGGCCGAGACGCCGGGTGCCTGGAAGCCGGACCAGTACGCGAACCCCGCGGGCCCGGCCAGCCACTACGCCACGACCGGCCCGGAGATCTGGGCGGACACCGACGGCCGCGTGACGCACCTCGTCGCGGGCGCCGGGACGGGCGGCACGATCAGCGGTGCCGGCCGCTTCCTCAAGGAGGCGAGCGCCGACCGGCCGGCCGCCGAGGGGGGCGTGGTACGCGTCGTCGGCGCGGACCCCGCGGGCTCGGTGTACTCGGGCGGCGACGGCCGGCCCTACCTGGTCGAGGGCGTCGGCGAGGACTTCTGGCCCGCCGCGTACGACCCGGCGGTGCCGGACGAGGTCGTGCCGGTCAGTGACGCCGACTCCTTCGAGATGACGCGGCGCCTGGCCCGCGAGGAGGGCCTGCTCGTCGGCGGGTCGTCGGGCATGGCGGTCGTCGCCGCGCTGCGCGTGGCCCAGCGGCTCGAGGAGACCGACCCGGCGGCGGCGGCGCGCGCCGTCGTCGTCGTGGTCCTGCCCGACGGCGGGCGCGGCTACCTGTCGAAGATCTTCGACGACAGGTGGATGCGCTCGTACGGCTTCCTGCACGAGGAGGACAGCGCCGTCGTCGGCGACGTGCTCCGCGCGAAGACCGGCGACCTGCCCGCGCTCGTGCACGCGCACCCGACCGACACCGTGCGCGAGGTCGTCGACATCCTGCGCGAGTACGGGGTCTCCCAGCTACCCGTCGTCAAGGCCGAGCCCCCGGTGAAGTCCGGCGAGGTGGCGGGCTCCGTCAGCGAGCGGGCGCTGCTGGACGCGGTCTTCGCGGGGGACGCCCAGATGGCCGACGCCGTGGGGCGCCACATGTCCGCGCCGCTGCCGATCATCGGGATCGGGGAGGGGATCGAGGCTGCGCGCGCCGCGCTGCAGCACGCGGACGCCCTGCTCGTGGTGGCGGACGGCGAGCCCGTCGGCGTCGTGACGAGGCACGACCTGCTGGGGTTCCTCGCGCGCTGAGCGTCGGCGAGGAGCCTGCCGGGGCAGGGTCGGTCGTGGCAGGATCGCGGCAGCATCGAAGCGATACGACACCCCTGGAGGACCCGGTGCCCCTGTTCGACCTGCCCCTCGACGAGCTGCGCACGTACGCCCCGGAGGTCGCCGAGCCCGCGGACTTCGACGAGTTCTGGGCGCGCACCCTCGCCGAGGCCCGCGGTCACGACCTCGGGCTCCAGGTGCGGCCCGTGGCGTCCGGGCTGCGGAACGTCGAGGTGCACGACGTCACGTTCGCGGGCTTCGGCGGGCACCCGGTGAAGGCCTGGTACACCCGGCCCGCCGGCGTCGCCGACCCGCTGCCGGTCGTCGTGCAGTACCAGGGTTACGGCGGTGGCCGCGGCCTGCCGCACGAGCGGACCCTGTGGGCCAACGCGGGGTACGCCTACCTGTTCATGGACCTGAGGGGCCAGGGCGGCACGTGGGGGTCGGGCGGCGACACGCCGGACCCGGTCGGCCACGGGCCGTCGGTGCCGGGCTCGATGACGCGCGGCGTGCTCGACGCGAACGAGCACTACTACCGGCGGCTGTTCACCGACGGCGTGCGGGCGGTCGAGGCGGCGCGCGCCCTGCCGGGGGTCGAGCCCGATCGGGTCGCGGTGACGGGCATCAGCCAGGGCGGCGGGCTCAGCCTCGCGGTCGCCGGCCTCGTGCCCGACCTCGTCGCCGTGATGCCCGACGTGCCCTTCCTCTGCCACATCCGGCGCGGGACGGAGATCACCGGCGCGGACCCCTACGCGGAGGTCGCCAGGTACCTCGCGACCCACCGCGACCAGGTCGAGCAGGTGTTCCGGACGTTCTCCTACCTCGATGCGGTGAACTTCGCGCGTCGCGCGTCGGCGCCCGCGCTGGTGTCGGTCGGCCTGATGGACCAGATCTGCCCGCCGTCGACCGTCTACGCGGCGGTGAACAGGTACGGCGAGCGGGCGGCGCATCGCCCGCCCGTGGAGGTCGTCGAGTACGCGTACAACGACCACGAGGGTGGGCAGGGGCACCAGGAGGCCCGCCAGCTCGCGTGGCTCGCGGAGCGCCTCGCGGGGTGATCGGCTGGTCCGCGGGTTGCTTCGCGGGCTCGCCCGTCAGGGTGCCCCGAGGCCGGCGACGAGCACCGACAGCAGGTGCTCGAAGCTCACGTCCCTGTCCTGCGGCAGGCCGAAGCCGCCCCGCAGCTCCAGGTCGACGAAGCCGTGGACGGCGGCCCGCAGGCCCCGGAGCAGGTGGACCTGCGCGTCGGGGTCCGGTGCCGCGATCCCGGCGCCGCCGAGCGACTCGGCGAGCACGGTCACGACCTGCGCCGACGCCGCCGAGAGCCGGCCGTCGTCTTCCCCGAGGCCGGGTGCCGCCTGGACGGCCGCGTACCGGGCCGGGTGACGCAGGGCGTACGACCGGATGGCATGGGCGACGGTGCGCAGGGCGTCGGCCTCGGGAGCCGCGTCGGCGGCAACCCGGATCGCTGCCGTGAAGTCCTCGATCGCGCGCAGCGCGACCTCCCGGCGCAGGTCCGGCAGGCCCGCCACGTGCTTGTAGAGGCTGGGCACGGCCACGCCGGCCCGCGCGGCGACGGTGGCCAGGGTCAGCGCCTCGAAGCCGCCGGGCCCTGCGTCGTCGGCCACCGCGAGCGCGAGGTCGGTCACGGCTGCTCGGCTCAGGCCCGCCCTAGGCACCGCTGTGCTCCAGGTGGGCCAGGTGTGCCAGGAGCGCCGGTACGAGCACGTCGGGTCGCTGGGCGTGGGGGTAGTGGCCCGCGTCGGGCACGAGCAGGGTGTCGGCGTGGGCGGACCGGCCGAGGGCGGCGAGGGCGGCCGCGAGGTCGGCGGCCGGGTCGGCGACCTCGGGTTCCAGGGCACCGTGGACGACGAGCGTGGGTGCCTCCACCCGGTCCAGCGGCAGCGGGGTGTGGGTGGCGACGAGGGCCCGGGCGAGCCGTCCGAACGCGACGAGGTGCGCGCCGTCGGACATGGCCGCCCGCACAGCTGCGAGGTGCTCGGCGAGCCACGCCGGCTGGGCGCCCTTGTACAGGGACCTGTAGTACCCGCCCCACAGGGCCGCGCCGAAGGGTCGGCGGATGGCCTGCGTCATGAGGCGCGCGGCCAGCTGCGCGAACGCGCCCCCGCCGGCCGTCAGGTGCGGGTCGAGCAGGACGAGGGAGGAGACGAGGTCGGGTCGCTCGGCGGCGACGATCGTCGCGGCGCCGGCGCTGACCGAGTGGCCGACCAGGGCGGCAGGGCCGTCGAGGTGCTCGAGCAGGGCGACGAGGTCGTCGGCGGTCTCGCGGACGCCGTACGACGCGAAGTCCGTCGTGGACTCGCCGTGGCCGCGCAGGTCGGTCGTCACGACGCGCCGGCCGCTGTCGACGAGCGGCCCGACGACGTCGCGGAAGACCCCGCGGAGGTCGCCCATGCCGGGGGAGAGGACGACCGGCCGGCCGGTGCCGGTGACGTCGAAGGCGATGCGCCCACCGGGGCGCTCGAGGTGCTGGGTCTGTGTCATGACCCTAGGCTAATACCCTTAGCCACAGGTGTCCAGCCCCGCACAGGACGTCGGCTCGTCGGCTCCCTGCCCAGCGGGCAGGATGGGGGACGGCCCATCGGGCCCGCCCGGCACCGGCCGGGTCGACGCCGACCGAGAGGCACACCCATGGCACTGCCCAGCGCATCCGGCTCCTTCGGGGACAAGCCGGTCCTGTCGTTCCCGGACTCCCCGGCCCCGGAGGGCCTGGAGGTCGAGCCGCTCGTCCTCGGTGAGGGCGACGTGGTCGAGGCCGGCGACGACATCGAGGTGCACTACCTCGGCCAGGTCTGGGGCGGGAGGATCTTCGACAACTCCTACGACAGGGGTGCTCCCGTGCGCTTCCCGATCGGCGTCGGGGCCGTCATCCAGGGCTGGGACGAGGCGCTCGTCGGCGCCAGCGTGGGCAGCCGGGTGCTCGTCTCGATCCCGCCGGAGCTCGGCTACGGCTCGCGCGGCATGCCGGCGGCGGGCATCGGCGGCACCGACACGCTCGTGTTCGTGGTGGACGTGCTGGGTACGCACCGCCGCTGAGGCCTCCGCGCCGGACCCGGTCCTCCGGGTCCGGCGCGCGATCAGGGCATGCGGCGGTCAGGGCATGCGGCGGTCAGGGCTCGATCGTGACGATCCGCCCGTCGGCGTCGTAGGTGAGCGGGGCGACCTTCACCGAGCGCAGGTGGTGCACGCCGCCCGACGCCACGGCGTCGTGGTAGAAGAGCCACCACCTGCCGTCGTGCTCGACGATCGAGTGCTGCGTCGTCCAGCCGACCACCGGTTCCAGCACGACACCGCCGTACGTGAACGGGCCGTACGGGCTGTCGCCGACGGCGTAGCAGATCAGATGGCTGTCCCCGGTCGAGTACGAGAGGTAGTAGCGGCCGTCGTACAGGTGCATCCAGGGGCCTTCGAAGAACCGGCGCGGGTCGCCCTCCCGCAGCGGCTCGCCGGCCTCGTCGAGCACGAGCACCTCCCGCGAGGGCTCCACCAGCCGCGTCATGTCCGCCGAGAGGCGCGCGACGCGCGGCCCCAGCGCCTGCTCGCCCGGGGCCGGCAGCGTGTGCGCCGGGTCGTACCTGTCGTCGCGGTAGCGCTGGAGCTGTCCGCCCCAGAGCCCGCCCCACAGGAGCAGGTGGCTGCCGTCGGCGTCGCGGAACGCCGTCGGGTCCATCGAGTACGTGCCCGGGATCGGCTCCGGCTCGGCGACGAACGGCCCCTCGGGGTGGTCGGCGATCGCGACCCCGATCCGGAACACGCCCTGGGGGTCCTTGGCGGGGAAGAACAGGTAGTACCTGCCGCCCGACTCGGCCGCGTCCGGGGCCCACATGTGACCGGCCGCCCACGGGACGTCGTCCACGTGCAGGATCGGGCCGAGGTCGGCAGCGGCGCCGTCAGGGGCGTCCCAGGCGAGCAGGTGGTAGTCGACCATCCCGCCGAAGTGCCCGCCCTCGTCGTCGAACGGCAGGCCGGCGTCCTGGTCGTGCGAGGCGTAGACGTACAGCCGGCCGTCGAAGACGTGTGCCGAGGGATCGGCCGTGTACAGGCCGGGGACGAGCGGCTCGCGGACGCTGCCGGTGCCCTCGTCGGTCGGGAGGGTCGCGCCACCGCTGGGGGGGATGTCGGGCATGGTTCACCTGTGTCGGCTCGAGTCGGTGCGGGGCGCTCGTACCGCGGGGCCACCACCAGGATACGGGTCCGCGGCGGGCGCACCGGGACGGCGGCCGCGTCGGGACGGCCCGCTGCTACCGGCCGACCGTGCCCGCCCGGTAGCAGAGCACGACCGCCTGCACCCGGTCCCGGACGCCGAGCTTGGCGAGGATGCGGCCGACGTGGGTCTTGACCGTCGCCTCCGACAGGACCAGCCGCGCCGCGATCTCCGCGTTCGACAGCCCCTCCGCGACGGCCTGGAGGACCTCGCGCTCGCGGCCGGTGAGCTCGGCGAGGGGGTCGACGGCGCCCGGTGCCTCCCCTGCCTCCGCCGGAAGGCGGTCGGCGAACATCTCGAGCATCCGGCGCGTGACCCGGGGGGAGACGACCGCGTCGCCGGAGGCCACCGACCGGATGGCGGCCACCAGCTCGGCGGGCTTGGCGTCCTTGAGCAGGAAGCCGCTCGCGCCCACCCGGAGCGCGGCGAACGCGTACTCGTCGAGGTCGAACGTCGTCAGGATGAGGACGCGGGTGCCGGGGTGCTCGGCGACGACGCGCTCGGTGGCCTCGATCCCGTTCATCCCCGGCATCCGGACGTCCATCAGGACGACGTCGGGCCGCAGGGCCGCCACCTGCTGCAGGGCGGTGCGGCCGTCCGACGCCTCGCCCACCACCTCGAGGTCGGGCTCGCCCTCCAGGACCAGCCGGAAGCCCATCCGCAGCAGTGCCTGGTCGTCGACCAGCAGGACAGTGGTCACCGTGCCTCCTCGTGCCAGGGGATCGTCGCACGCACGCGCCAGCCGCCGCGCCACGGACCGGCGTCGACCGTCCCGCCGTACAGGCCGACGCGCTCCCGCATCCCGACGAGCCCGCGGCCGCTGCCCGGGCTGGGCGGCACCGCGAGGGTGGCGCCCTCGTCGGCCACCTCGACCTCGACGACGCCGCCGTGCGCGGCGACGCGCACGGTCACGCCGGCGGTGCCGGGGGCGTGCCGCAAGGTGTTGGTC
>JAEWQZ010000097.1 GCA_023460255.1 Actinomycetes bacterium | reverse complement strand
GGTCGAGGCGGCGCACCTCGGCCGGGCCGCGCTCGCCGGCGGGGTCGCCCTGGCGCTCCAGGTCGGCGTGAACTTCGCCAACGACTACTCCGACGGTGTGCGCGGCACCGACGCGGAGCGGGTCGGGCCGTTGCGGCTCACCGCGTCGGGGGCGGCGCGGCCGGGTCAGGTCCGCGCGGCGGCGTTCGCCACGTTCGGGCTCGCGGCGCTGCTGGGCCTGGCGCTCGTGGCGCTCAGCGGGCAGTGGTGGCTGCTCGCCGTCGGCGCGGCGGCCATCGCCGCCGGCTGGTACTACACGGGCGGCCGGCACCCCTACGGCTACCTGGGGCTCGGCGAGGTCGGGGTGTTCCTGTTCTTCGGGCTCGTCGCGGTGCTCGGCACGACGTACACCCAGGCGGGCCGGGTCACCTGGCCCGCCGTGGCCGGGGCAGTCGGGGTGGGCCTGCTCGCCTGCGCGCTGCTCACCGTGAACAACATCCGGGACGTGCCCGGGGACGCGCTGGCGGGCAAGCGCACCCTCGCGGTGCGGTTCGGCGAGCGACGGGCGCGGCGGACCTACGCGTGGCTGCTCGCCGGCGCACTCGTCGCGGGTGCGGCGTGCGCCGTGGCGGCACCGGGTGCGCTGCTCGTGCTCATCGTGCTGCCCGGCGCGGTCGCCCTCGCGATCACCGTGCTCCTGGGGGCGCGGGGGGTGCTGCTGCGCCCGGTGCTCGCCGGGACGGGGATGCTCGAGCTCGCCTACGGCCTGCTGCTGGGGCTCGGCCTGGCGGTCTGAGACCCGCTCTGGGGGGCAGAGCCCTCCGGCGCGGCGCCCTCCTCCGGCGCGCCCTCCTCCGGCGCACCCTCCTCCGGCGCGCCCTCCTCCAGCGCACCCTCCTCCGACGCTGCGGCCGGCCGCTCGGGGGCTGCGGCCCCGCTGGTCGGGTCGGCCTCGCCGGGCGCCGCCACGTGCTCGATCGCCTCGGCGGTCGTGCGCGTCGTGCCGTGGGTCGCCGCGTCGGCCGCTGCGTCCTCCGCCTCGGCGTCGTCCTCGACCCCGCGCGGGAAGCGCCCGCGCCGGCCAGCACCGCCGTCACCCGGTGTGCCGCCCCGTCGGGTGCCCCGTTCGGCGAGCCACCGCGCCGCCGCGTCCCGCTGACGGGGCAGCAGCACGTACGAGAGCACGAAGGCCACGACCGTCGCCACCACGACGAGCAGCCAGCCGCCCATCCCCGCCAGCGCCAGCCCGACCAGGGCGACGACCAGCAGGCCCAGCCGGAGCAGGGAGTACGTGACCAGCGGCACGTCCTCACCCTAGGCGCTCGGCGCACCCCGGTGTGCCGGCACCGGGAGCAGGCCCACGCCGCCGTTCGGACGACGGGGCGCCCGCGCCGACGCTCGGACGACGGGGCGCCCGCGCCGCCGCCTCGGCTTACCCTGGACGGATGGCACGGGCCCTCGTCTACGTCGTCCCCCTCGCGCTGGCGATCTACGCGCTCTTCGACCTCGCGCGCAGCCTGCCGGTGGAGCGCGCCGGGGTGAAGCGCTGGGTGTGGGTGCTCGTCGTGATCGTCCTCCCGGTGCTCGGGCCGCTCGTCTGGATCGTGGTGAGCCGGTACGTCCGGTCACAGTCCGCGGGGCCCACCACCGGCACGTCCCGGCCCCCGACCACCGGCCTGCGACCCGGCGGCCTGGGCGGGCTGGGCGGCCGCGGACCCGTCCGGGGCCCGGGACGGCCTGGGCGTCGGACCGGTCCGGTCGCACCCGACGACGACCCGGAGTTCCTCTGGCGGCTGGAGCAGGAGCGCCGCCGCGCCGCGGGGGAGCCGCCGGCCAGCGACGACCCGCACCCCCCGCACCAGCCCCCGCCTCCCTCGGTCTGAGCCTGCGTCGGGGCACCGGTCTCGCGCCGGCGGGCCGGCCCCGCGGGGACGACGCCGAGGACCGGAGGCTTCCGGTCGCCATCCGTGCGAGACCCTCCGGTGCGCGAGGTCTCCGCCGGCAAACTCGCTGGTCACGCCCGCCTGCGGTCCGGGAGGATGCCGCATGCTCACCCTGGAGGAGATCTTCCCCCCGTTCGCGCTGCGGATCTCGTGCGGCCCGGTGGAGCTGGCGGTCCTGCGCGACGACGACATCCCCGCGGTCGTCGAGCTGGCGCACGGCGGTATCAACGCACCAGGCCTGCCGAAGCCGTTCCTGCGCGCCTGGCACGAGGAGCCCTACCAGCCAGGAGCCCCCGGCGGACTCCCCACCAACGCACTGGCGTGGTGGTGGTCGCAGCGGGCCACGCTCGCGCCGGACGAGTGGCGCCTCGCGCTGGTCGTCCGCCGGGACGGCGAGGTGGCCGGCATGCAGGACCTGCACGCCCACGACTTCGCGCTGCGGCGCACCGTCGAGACGGGCTCCTGGCTCGGGCGGGCCCACCAGGGCCGGGGGACCGGGACGCTCATGCGCGCGATGGTCGTCGGCTTCGCGTTCGACGAGCTGGGCGCCGAGCGGTGCGAGTCGGGCTACGTCGCGGGCAACCTGGCCTCGGCGGCGGTCAGCCGCAAGGTCGGGTACGTGGCGGACGGCCGACGACGCGTCGTCCAGGACACCCCGCAGGGCAGGACCGGCACGGACGAGCAGCGCGTGACCGTGACGCCGGCGACGTTCGTCCGGCCCGACGCCCCGGTCCGGGTGGAGGGTGCCGAGGCGCTGCGCCGGTTCCTGGGGATCGAGCGCGGCCCTGCCGGTCCGTAGACCGGCAGCCCGACGCCGCCGGGGACCGACGCAGGGCTCGGGCCCTCCGCCCGCACAGTCACGCGCACGCGTCGAGATCGAGGTCGAGCTGCTCCGGTCTGGTGCGCGGGGATCCGTCGCCCGGGCCGCGGCCGGGCGGTGGTCCACCCTCCGGCACCGCATCCTTCGGCACCGCATCCCTCGGCACCGCATCCTTCCGCGCCGCAGCCTTCGGCTCCGCGGGCGGTCCTGCCCCATCACCCGGCGAGCCGATGGCCCGGGGTGTCGTCCGGCCGATCACCCGCCCGTCGGCGTGCCGGAACGCGAACCCGCCCGCGTCGTCGGCGGCGATGAGGATGTCCCGCCGGTGGACGAGCCTGTGATGGAAGGCGCAGAGCAGGATTCCGTTCTCGACGGACGTCGGGCCGAGCCGGCTCCACCACCGGATGTGGTGCACCTCGCAGAGGAAGGGCGGTGCGGAGCACCCGGGGTAGCGGCAGGTCAGGTCCCGTGCGACCACTGCTGCGCGCTGTGGCCCCGTGTACGTCCGCTGCGCGCGCCCGACGTCGAGCGGCTGCCCCTTGGGGCCGAACACGATTCGCGTGACGCGGGAGTCGCACGCAAGCTGCGCGAGCAGGGACGCCGGGATCGGCGTGCCGTCGTCGAGCTCGGCGGGCGCCCCGAGACGGCCGTCGGCCGTCTCGAGCGTCCCGGGCAGGGGCGCGGGGCCGTCGTCGTCGGTGCCGGCCGCGAGCGCCGCGTAGGTCTCGTACGGGACGTGGACGAGGAGGTGGGGCCGCACGAGTGCGGTGCCGCCGCCGCCGAGGCCGTGGTCGAGCACCGCGCGCGCCAGTCCCGTCAGTGCGGCGGCGCTGCGC
>JAEWQZ010000096.1 GCA_023460255.1 Actinomycetes bacterium | reverse complement strand
CGCCCGGCCCAGCCGCCCCGGCGCTCCCTGCCCGTGCGCATGGTGCGCGGGGCCTGGATGGGAGGCGCGCACCTCGTCGGCGGCACGGCCCGCAGGATCGGCCAGGGGGCACGCGACCTCGACCCGGCGCACCGCCGCGACGGTCTCGCCTTCGCGCTGGTGGGGCTCGCCGTCGTCGTCGCCGCCCGCGAGTGGTGGGGGCTGTCGGGCACTGCCGGAGACGTCGTGCACAACGCCGTGGCGGGCACCTTCGGGCTCGTCGGTCTCGTGGTGCCCCTGCTGCTGCTCGGCGGGGCCGTACGCCTGATGCGGCACCCCGACCGGGTGCAGGCCAACGGTCGGATGGGGATCGGGCTGAGCGCGATCATCGTGGCGACCTGCGGCCTGGTGCACCTGAACGCCGGGCTGCCGTCGCCCGCCGACGGGTTCGACCCCGTCCGCGCCGCCGGGGGCGTGCTGGGCTTCATCGTCGCGACTCCGCTGGAGACGCTCGTCACGGCCTGGGTGACCGTGCCGATCCTCGTCCTGCTCGCCGTGTTCGGCCTGCTGGTGCTCACCGCGACGCCCGTGCACCAGGTCGTCCCACGGCTGCGCCAGGCAGCCCGCTGGCTCACGGGTCGCAAGGACGACGAGCCCGTCGGCCCGGACGCGGTGACGACGGTGATCGACCCCGACGAGAAGGCGGGACGCCGCCGGGGCCGGCGGCGCGACAGGACGCCGGACCCGGTCGAGTGGCTCGACGACGAGCAGGCCGACTCCGACGCGGTCGCCGTCGAGCCCGCCGACGTCGTCACGACGGTGATGGAGCCGGCCGCGCCGTCGTCCCGCCCCGCCGCCCCCGCCGTCACGACGCCGGTGCCCCGCGGGGAGCAGCCGATGCTCGACGGCGACGTCATCTACGTCCTGCCGTCGGAGGAGCTGCTCGCCAAGGGCCTGCCGCACAAGGTCCGCTCGTCGGCGAACGACCGCGTGGTCGAGGCGCTCACCACAGTCCTCGACGAGTTCGAGGTCGACGCCCAGGTCACGGGCTTCATGCGCGGTCCGACGGTGACGCGCTACGAGGTCGAGCTGGGCCCCGGCATCAAGGTCGAGCGCGTCACGGCGCTGAGCCGCAACATCTCCTACGCCGTGGCCAGCGCCGACGTGCGGATCCTGTCGCCCATCCCCGGCAAGTCCGCCATCGGCATCGAGATCCCCAACACCGACCGGGAGACCGTGGCGCTGGGCGACGTGCTGCGGTCCTCGGCCGCCAGGCGCAGCGAGCACCCGCTGATGATGGGCGTCGGCAAGGACGTCGAGGGTGGCTACGTCACGGCCAACCTGGCGCGCATGCCGCACCTGCTCGTGGCGGGCGCCACCGGCGCGGGCAAGTCGAGCTTCATCAACTCGATGATCGTCTCGATCCTCATGCGGTCGACGCCGGACGAGGTGCGGATGATCCTCGTCGACCCCAAGCGCGTGGAGCTGACCGTCTACGACGGCATCCCGCACCTCATCACGCCCATCATCACCAACCCCAAGAAGGCCGCGGAGGCCCTCGAGTGGGTCGTGCACGAGATGGAGCAGCGGTACGACGACCTGGCCACCTTCGGCTTCAAGCACATCGACGACTTCAACGCGGGGGTCCGCTCCGGCAAGGTCAAGCCGCTGCCGGGCAGCGAACGTCACATCGCGCCGTACCCGTATCTCCTTGTCATCGTCGACGAACTTGCCGATCTCATGATGGTGGCACCCAGGGACGTCGAGGCGTCGGTCCAGCGGATCACCCAGCTCGCGCGAGCGGCGGGGATCCATCTCGTGCTGGCGACGCAGCGACCGAGCGTCGACGTGGTGACGGGCGTGATCAAGGCGAACGTCCCGTCGCGGATGGCTTTCGCGACGTCGTCGCTCACGGACAGCCGGGTCGTCCTGGACCAGCCGGGCGCGGAGAAGCTCATCGGGCAGGGCGACGCCCTGTTCCTGCCGATGGGTGCCGCGAAGCCGATGCGCGTCCAGGGCGCGTGGGTGACGGAGGCGGAGATCCACGCCGTCGTCGCGCACGTGAAGACCCAGCTCAAGCCGACCTACCGGACGGACGTGGCGGCACCGGCGGCGAAGAAGCAGGTGGACGAGGACATCGGCGATGACCTCGACCTCCTGCTCCAGGCCGCCGAGCTCGTCATCTCCACCCAGTTCGGGTCGACGTCCATGCTGCAGCGCAAGCTGCGGGTCGGCTTCGCCAAGGCGGGCCGGCTCATGGACCTGCTCGAGTCCCGCGAGATCGTCGGACCCTCGGAGGGCTCCAAGGCCCGCGAGGTGCTCGTCGCGCCGGACGACCTGGCCGCCACCCTTGCCCTGCTGCGCGGAGAGCCCGGCGACGACGGCGAGGTCTACGACCAGGCGGACGACGACGGCGGACCGGCATGGGATCGGGACTGACGCCGCTCACCCTCGCGCTGCTCGCGCTCGTGGTCCTGCTGGGCGGGGCCGCGGCGTACCTGGCGGTGGCCGGACGGCGCGCCGCCGCAGACCGTTCCTCGGCCACCGCGACCGTCGAGCGGCGGCTGGCCGCCGTGCTCGCGGCCGCACGTGACGGGGTCGTGGTGCACTCCGCCGGCGGCACGGTGCTCCTCGCGAACGATGCGGCCGCGCGGGCGTTCGACGTGCCGGTGGCCGACCTCGTCGGCCGGTCCGTGACCGAGCTGCCTGTGCGCTGGGTCACCGAGCAGGGGGAGGCCGTGGCGCCGGGCGCGGTGTTCGCCCAGGTGCTGGCGCCCGACGCCGCACCGTACGTCGTCGGTGCCCAGCCCCTGTCGGGCGCCGCGGTGCGCTGGGTCCAGGTGTCCACCCGCGGGGTCGCCACGCCGGACGGCGGGCAGGACCTGATGACGGTGCTCGCGGACGTCACCGGGCCGCGCGAGGTGCGCGCCGCCCTCGCCCGCTCCGAGCTCCAGTTCCGCCTCGCGATGGAGAACGCCCCCATCGGGATGGCGCTCGCCGACCCCCAGTGGCGGCTCCAGGAGGTCAACGCGGCCCTCGCCTCGCTCTTCGCCGTCGAGCCGTCGGTGCTCGTGGGCCACGACCTGTCGGCCCTGTCGCACTCCGACGACCGGGGGGTGGAACGGGCGAGCGTGCAACGGCTGCTCGCGGGCGAGGGGGACAGGTTCTCCCTCGAGAAGCGCTACCTGCGCCCCGACGGCCAGACGGTCTGGGTGGTGCTCGACGTCGTCCTGGTGCGGACCGACGAGGGTGCGCCGGACCACTTCGTCATCCAGATGCGTGACATCACGGAGTCCCGGCTCCAGTCCGAGATGCTCGCGCACCGGGCGATGCACGACCCGCTGACGGGCCTGGCGAACCGGTCGATGATGCAGGACGTCCTCCAGCGCGCCTGCGAGCCGCCGGACGCCCCGGGCCGGATCGCCGTGCTGACCATCGACCTCGACGAGTTCAAGCAGATCAACGACAGGTACGGCCACGCGGCCGGCGACGACGTCCTCGTGCACGTCGCGGGTGTGCTGCGCAGCGCGACGGCGGGCCGCGGTCTGGTCGCGCGCCAGGGTGGCGACGAGTTCGCGATCGTCGTCCCGGGCGACGACGCCGCGCGCACGGCGTTCGAGATCGCCGCCGCCATCCACCGCGGCCTGCTCAACCCCGTGCGCACGCACAAGCGTCAGCTGCCCGTGCGCGCGAGCGTCGGGATCGCCGTCGCCGAGCCGTCGATCCTCGCCACGGGGGCGATGGGCATGCTGGCGGCCGCCGACGCGGCGCTGTACCGCGCGAAGGGCGGCGGGCGCAGCCGGACCGAGGTCTACGAGCCGTCGATGACCGTCACCGCCGGCGCGAAGCACGGCGCCGCGGCTGAGCTCGTGCACGCCATCGAGGCCGGCGAGCTCGTCCTGCACTACCAGCCCACGGTGGACCTGGCGACCGGCCGGGTGGTCGGGCACGAGGCGCTGGTGCGCTGGCAGCACCCCGAGCGCGGGCTGCTGCTGCCGGGGTCGTTCCTGCCGACGGCCGTCGAGGGCGGCCTCGCCGTGGCGCTGGGCACGAACGTCGTCCGGCAGGCGGCGTCGTTCCTCGCCCGGACCGCAGGCGAGGGCCGCTGGGTGTCGGTCAACGTCTCGGCCGACCAGCTCGGCAACGGTGAGCTCGCCGCGCAGGTGCTCATGGCGATCTCGCGGAACCGTGTCGCGCCCGGGCGCCTGGTCATCGAGCTCACCGAGGCGGGGCTCGTCGACGGCGAGAGCCGGGTGCGGCACGAGCTCGCCGAGCTGCGCGCGGCGGGGGTGCCCGTCCTGCTGGACGACTTCGGCACGGGCATCGCGCCTCTGTCCTACCTGCGTGACCTGCCCGTCGACGGCGTCAAGCTCGACATGTCGTTCACGGCCGGGATCCCGGAGGACCCTGCCGCGGCGCGGGTGAGCCGGGCGCTGGGGGCCCTGGCGCGCGAGCTCGAGATGATCACGATCGCCGAGGGGGTCGAGACCACAGCACAGGCGCAGTTCCTGCGGGCGTGCGGCTGGGAGTTCGGCCAGGGCTGGTTGTTCGGGGCGGGGGAGTCCGAGCGGGTGATGATGGAGGCCTGACCGCCGTCGGCTACAGCGGGCGGCGCGGTACGACCGGCGGCAGGCCGTTCCGGTCCGGGGGCGAGGTCCGCTCGGGTGCCGCCGACCCCACCACCTCGGCGACGAGAGCGTGCCGGTTGGACACCTGGCGGGCGGAGAGCTCGCCGAGACCCGTCCCGGCGGCGGCCCCCGCCGACAGCGGCTCGATGCGGTGCCCCGCGCCCCTGTCCACCGTCACCGCGATCCACTCGACACCCGTCACCGACGCCGGCCCGTCGGGCGGCTTGGTGAACGACGCGAGCATCATCAACCCGTTCTCGCTCGTGGCCGGGAGGTTCGCGTGCGGCCCCTGGTTCGACAGGAAGTTGCCCAGGCCGTAGGCGACCCACATCCCCTCGCCACGCGGGCCCCCGGGCAGCTCCACGACCGGCTGCGGCACGTGCGCGTGGTGACCGATGAGCAGGTCGATCTGTCCCGAGGCCGCGAGCTCCGCCGCGATCTGCTCCTGCCGGTCCGTCGGGGAGTTCGTGTACTCCACGCAGCAGTGCACGCTCGCGACGACGACCTCCGCCCCGGCCTCCCGCGCGGCCGTGGCCTGCGCGACGAGCTGGGCGGTGTCGATGAGCTGGACCATCCATGGGGTGGCCGACGGGATCGGCAGCCCGTTCGTCCCGTAGGTCGCCGCGATGTGCGCGACCTGGATCTCCTGGCCCTCGCGGTAGAGCGTGTACACCTGCGGCGCGGCGGCCTCGACGGCGGTGCGTGCGGTGCCGACGTGCCCCAGGCCCACGGCGTCGAAGGCGGCGAGCGTGGTGGTCACCCCGTCGGTGCCCCTGTCGAGGCTGTGGTTCGAGGCGGTCGAGCAGCCGTCCCAGCCGCTCGCCCGCAGGTCGGCGGCGATCCGGGCGGGCGCGCCGAACATCGGGAAGCCCGACGGTGCCGTGCCGGCGGGCGCGATCGGCACCTCCATGTGGCACAGGGCGAGGTCGGCTCCCTCGACCCAGGCGTCCACCGGGGCGAAGAGCGGGCGGAAGTCGTACGACGAGCCCGACCGGGCGGAGATGTTGACCGCCTGGTGGGTGAGCACGTCCCCGGCCGCGAGGATCGTGAAGACCGCGTCGACCGGCGTGGGCGTCGGGGTCGGGGTGGGGGTCGGTGTCGGCGTCGGGGTCGGGCTGGGGGACTGCGACGCCGCGACCTGCGGGCCGGAGTCGGCCCCCGGCCGGGAGCCCGTCCACGCTGCGCCGGCCGCTGCGCCCGTCGCGAGGACGGCGACGAGCACGGCCGCGAGCCGCGCGGGGCGGCGCGACGGGGCGCTGCGGGCGTGGCGGGACACGACGAGACGATATCGCGGGCGCGGGGATCTTCCGCGCCGCCCCCTAGGGTGGTCCCGTGCCCGCGCCCGTGCCCACCGTGTGGACCCCCGCGAACGTGGTGACGATGGTCCGGATGGCCCTCGTGCCGTTGGTCGTGGCGGCCCTGCTCGCGGACGACGGCGGCGGCCTGCGTCTCGTCGCCGCGGCGCTCTTCGCCGTGGCGGCGGCGACCGACCGGCTGGACGGTTGGCTCGCGCGGCGCCGCGACGAGGTCACGGACTGGGGCAAGCTCGTCGACCCGATCGCCGACAAGGCGCTGGTCGGGTGCACGCTCGTCACGCTCTCGTGGCTCGGCGACCTGCCGTGGTGGGTGACCGTCGTCATCCTCGTGCGAGAGCTGGGCATCACCGCGCTGCGTCTGGCCGTGCTGCGGTACGTCGTGATCCCCGCCTCGCGCGGCGGCAAGCTCAAGACGGTGCTCCAGTCCGTCGGGATCGCGCTGTTCCTGCTGCCGCTGGAGCGACTGCCCGCCCAGGTGACGACCCTGGCGTGGGTGGTGATGGTCGCCGCGGTGGTCGCCACGCTCGTCACCGGCGTGGACTACCTGCGCCGGGGCTGGCTCGTGCGGCGAGCGGTTCAGGAGCCGGCGTGACCGTCGACCCGCCGGGGGACGCGGCCGAGGCGGTCCGCCTCCTCGTGGCGGGCGACCTCACGGTCGCGGTGGCGGAGTCCCTGACGGGTGGTGCTCTGACGTCGGCGCTGGTGGACGTCCCCGGGGCGTCGGCGTGCCTGCGCGGGGGAGTGGTGGCCTACGCCACCGAGCTCAAGGCACGGCTGCTGGCCGTGCCGGAGGAGCTGCTCGCCGAGCGCGGCGCCGTCGACGTCGACGTCGCGCTCGCCATGGCACGCGGGGTGCGCACCGCGCTGGGGGCGGACGTCGGGGTCGCCACGACGGGTGTCGCGGGCCCCGACCCCCAGGACGGGCATCCGCCCGGCACCTACCACGTCGCCGTCGTCGGCCCGACGGGTGAATTCTCGCGGTCGGCCCGGCCTGGGGGACTGGTCGACCGGGCGTCCGTGCGGGCGGCAGCACGCCACGAGGCGATGGATCTGCTGGTGGCAGCCCTGCGCGCGGGAACAGACGGGCCCACCGGTGCGTTGCACCCGTCGTGACGCACCTCAGCCCCCCCGGTCGTAACGCCCGCGACGCCGTCCGCCCGGCGGGGTACGGTGGTGATCCGACGACGCGCACGCGTCCGGCAGTGCCGGCTGGAGCCGTCGCGCCTCGGACGCCCGACAGAACGGAAGGAGGACGCCCAGTGGTCGTTCTGCGACGCGAGATCGGTGACGTCCTCCGCGGTGCGCGCCAGCGCCAGGGTCGTACCCTGCGCGAGGTCTCCTCGGCCGCACGTGTCTCCCTCGGCTACCTCAGCGAGGTGGAGCGGGGGCAGAAGGAGGCGTCCTCGGAGCTGCTCAGCTCCATCTGCGACGCGCTGGACCTGCCGCTGTGGCTCGTCCTGCGCGAGGTCAGCGACCGGGTCGCCCTCGCCGAGGGTCTCTCGATCCCCGACACGGTCCCCGCGGACCTGGCGGACTGCCTGCTGCGCGGCCGGTCGTGGCCGCGCGACGCCGTCTCCGACACGGCGCTCACACCCGTCGGCTGATCGCGCCGGTCGAGCGACAGGGTCGGCCTCGTCGCGCGGGCTCAGCCCGCGCCCGGACGCGCCTGGCACGTCGGGCACCAGAACACCGGCCGCTCGCGCGGTGGGACGCCCGCGCTGCCGACGGCCACAGGCGTGCCGCACCGTCGGCACGGCCCGCCGGCCCGGCCGTGCACGAGGGTCGTCCGCCCGTGCACCGTGTCGCCGGTGGCCGTCGGTGTCGGTGCCGCGACGCTGCGCTGCATGAGGGCCCGCGCCACCATGAGCACCGTCGCGAGGTCGGTGCCCTCCACGGGGGTCCACGGCCAGACCCGTCGCGTGAAGAGCGACTCCGCCAGGTAGATCGTGCCGATCCCGGCGGCGACGGTCTGGTCCAGCAGCACCTCGGCGACGGGTGTCCCGGCGTGCGCGGCCGCGCGGCCCAGGGCCTCGGGCAGCCCGCGCTCGGGGAAGTCGTCGGCGAGGACGTCCGGGCCGAGGTGGGCCACGAGGTCGCCTTCCGCCCGGGTGGGCACCACGTCGAGCATCCCGAGGCGGTGACCGACGGCCGTGTGCGCGGCGGTGCCGATCAGGGCCCGGACGGATGCCCCGCGCGCCCGCGCGCCGGGCGCCCCGGTGGGGTGCACGAACCAGTAGCCCTCCATGCGCAGGTGGGTGTGCAGCGTCCGTCCGTCGTCGAACCTGGTGAACAGGTGCTTGCCGTAGGCGTGGGTGCCGAGGACCGCGGCGCCGTCGAACGACGTGCCCGCCGCGCTCGGCCAGCGCAGGTCCGTGCGGGTGACCACCTGGCCGGTCAGGGCCGCGTCGAGCGCGGCGGCGGTCCGCCGCAGGATGTCACCCTCGGGCATCGCGCAGCCGGAGCCCGCGGGGCGTGACTCCGAACCCCGAATCGGCGAGGGCCCGGGCGAGCGGGCCGGCGAGCGTGTCCCGGTCGAGGACCGCCGCGCCGTCGGCGCGGCTGAGGGTCAGTC
The DNA here is from genome assembly GCA_023460255.1 of Actinomycetes bacterium. Lineage (GTDB taxonomy): Bacteria > Actinomycetota > Actinomycetes > Actinomycetales > Cellulomonadaceae > Actinotalea. The sequence continues at coordinate 244 of JAEWQZ010000096.1, read as the reverse complement.
GGCCGAGCGCCCCGGTCCGCGCCGTCGCCGCGAGGGCACGAGCCGCGTCGTGCAGCGGACCCTCGTCGTCGGTGAAGGACAGGAGCGTCCGCCCGCCCCGCTCGAGGTAGAGGACCAGCACCCCGTCCACGAGCACCACCACGGCGCCCGCCTTCCGGCCAGGGCGGTGGCGGGGCCCGGCGTCCGCCTGATCGGTGCGCGGGTCGGGCCAGCCGAGCGCCGCGCCGTACGGGCTGGCGGGGTC
>JAEWQZ010000095.1 GCA_023460255.1 Actinomycetes bacterium | reverse complement strand
GGTCAGCCCCCCGCGATGGCGCGCCATGTGGCAGTCCGTGACCCGGACGGTCCGTCGCGCGACCACCCGTCAGGAGCTGTGGAACGGCAACCGCGAGAGCTGGCGTGGCCTGAGGTTCTGGCGCGGGGAGGAGTCGATCCTCTGGTGGGCCTGGACGGCGTACGACCGTACGCAGGAGCGCTACGCCCAGGCGATGGCTGACCCCCAGTGGAGCCACCTCAGGTTCCATCGACTGCGGACGCGCGTCGAGGTCGACCGCTTCATCGCCCAGGTGCGCGCACAGGGTTCCGCTGCGTGAGTCGCTGACGGTCGGACCGCCCGTGCGCAGGAGCGAGGGACGTAAGTCTGAAGGCAACCGCTGAACGGGTGATGAGACTGGAGTGCAGCACCGGGCGCGCTACCACGGCGTCAGCCCCGGCCGCCCCGGGCCAACCGAGGCCACCGAGTCGAGCGAGAGGGGGGCATCGCATGGCTCCCACCAGCCTGCACACCATCCCGTCGGAGGTCATGTGGTCCGCCGACACGCTCAAGATCGCGCGCTGGACGACCGCGGAGGCCGTCGACTGGCCGGGCCGCACCGTCCTGACCGTCCTCGTGCAGGGCTGCCCGTGGAGCTGCACGTCGTGCGAGACGCCGGACCTGCGCGACCCGCTGGTCCCCGGCGCCGTGTCGTGGCGGCACGTGCGTGACACCCTCGTCCGTTCCCGCAGCGGGCTGGACGGCGTCGTCTTCTCCGGTGGCGAGCCGACCCGCCAGGACGGCCTCGCGGACGCCATGGAGCAGGTGCGGGCGCTCGGCCTGCCCGTCGGCCTGCACACGTCCGGCTCCTACCCCCAGCGGCTGGCCGCGGTGCTCTCGCTCGCCGACCGGGTGGTCCTCGAGATCAAGGCACCAGCCACGCTCTACCGGGCGATCACCGGGGTCGGGGCGAGCGCGCACAAGGCGTTCGCGAGCCTGCGCCTGTGCCTGGACGCCGGCGTCGACCTTCAGGTCCGCACGGTCGTCGACCCGGCGGTGCTCACGCCGGAGGTCCTCGCGGGCCTGCGGGAGAACCTCGCTCAGATGGGCGTGCGCGACCACGTCGTGGTCCGCCCGGGTGCCGAGCTCGTGGGGCCGGACGCCGACGCCTGAGCGGTTCCGGTCCCGCCGGGTGGCCCCGCCACCCGTTTGGTTGAATGGGGCGGTCGGGCGGCCAGCGCCCGGTACCCGAGGGAGGCCGGCGTGGAGGTGTCCGTCACCAGTCGGACGAGCGGTGACCGCACTGTCGTGCACGTCACCGGCGAGATCGACGTGTACACCGCGCCGACGCTCCGCGAGGAGCTCGCGACGCTCATCGACGAGGGCCGCACGGACCTCGTGGCCGACCTCAGCGAGGTCTCCTTCATGGACTCCACGGGGCTCGGGGTCCTCGTCGGGGCGCTCAAGCGCGTCCGGACGACGGGCGGTGACCTGCGCCTGGTGATCGACCAGGAGAAGGTGCTCAAGGTCTTCCGGATCACCGCGCTCACGCAGGTCTTCGAGATCCACGCCACCCTGGACGAGGCGCTCGGAGCCTGACGGCCGGGGGGCGCCGACGGCGTCCGGCCCCGGACGGGTCGGCAGGCAGTCGGCCCGGACGGGCTCAGGGCAGGTACTGCCCGATGACGCGCCGGACCTCCCCGCCGCGCACCTGCAGCCAGTACACCTCGTTGTACCCGCGGCTCAGCGCCGGCCCGGAGTCGCACGCCATGTCGCCCCCGCCGGCCGGCGCCGCGGCCCACTCGGCGACCGTGCGCTCGGCGAAGCCCAGCTCGCCGCCGCTCGTCGTGAAGCACCAGTCCCACACCTGCGCGTCGTCGGCGAGCGGGAGGGTCCGCACGGCGGTGGAGTCGTTGGCGATCCAGTAGTCGTTCGGCGGCGGGTTCTCCTCGTCCGGCTCGTGGGCCGTGAGGTAGTCGATCGCCGCGTCGCCGTAGTAGAAGACCTCGACGTCCACGTCGATGGTGCCCGCCGCGGCGTCGATGTCCTCGAGGTGCGCGAAGTAGTCGCCCTCGACGAGCTCCGAGCCGGCCGCGGGGACGTCCGACGACCCGTCCGCGGGCAGGTGGTCGCCAGGGTCGCGCAGGGGGGCGCCCGGGTCGGCCGGGCCGTCGTCGGCAGGCACGTCGGCGGGTTCCTCCGACGGTGTCTCCGACGGCTCCTCCGACGACGTCGCGGGGCTCGCCACGACGTCGTCCGGCGCCACCTCCCCGTCGGCCGGCGCGTACCGGACCAGCAGGACGACGAGCACGGCCACGGCGACGGCTGCCACGCCGCCGAGCACCCACAGGACCCCTCGACGGCTCATGGCCGCCCCCTTCGCGCGACGGGACACGATCATGGTCCCGCCGCGCGCGCCCGGCCGCCAGGGGGTCAGGGCACGTACTGCCCCACGACCTGCTGCACGACGCCGTCACGCACGTCGAGCCAGTACAGACCCCCGCGCGGCATCGCGGGACCGTCCTGGAGGCGTCGCTCGCGGTCGTCGGTGGGCGCGGCGGCCCACTCGGCGACCCCGCCCGCGCGCAGGGCGATGGCCAGACCCGCCTCGGACGGGCTCCACTCGTACACGGGGGCCCCGGGGCTGATCGGGAGCGTCCGCGCGGTCGGTCCGTCGGAGTCCTCCATGACGTAGTCGTTGACGATCTCCGCGCCCGGATCGTTGGCGGCCACCCAGTCGATGGCCCCCTGACCGAAGTGCAGGACCACGAGGTCGGCGGTCACGGTCCCCGCAACGGGGTCCACGGCCTGGACGAGGCCCAGGTAGCTCCCGTCGCGGAGCGGCACCGCCGGATCGGTCGGCGGAACCGTCGAGTGGTACTCGACGGTGTCGTGCTGCGTGGGCTCGGGCAGTGCTCCGACCTCCGCGAACCTGAACGTCGCCGGCTCGCTGACGAGCAGCGCGGTCACCCACGAGTCTCCGGTCGCCACGTCGACCGGCAGGGACGCGACGAGCTCGTAGCTCCCGGGGGCCAGCGTGCCGCCGTCGCAGGCGCGCGGTGAGACCCGCACGTCGTGGGTCTCCCGGACGCCACGGATGTCCGGGACCTCCCAGAGGTTGGCCTGGGCGGTGCCGACCACGACCCCGTCGAGCACCACGGCGAACCCGACGCCGTCGGGCATGCCGCCGCCGTCCACGTCCCGCCACGCCGCGTGCTCGTCGTCGGTCGCGATGGCGACCCAGCCGGGCAGGGTGGCGGGCGCCGGGTCGGTCCACTCGAGCTCCAGGCGCAGGGTGACGCCCCAGTCGTCGGGCACCTGCTTGACGTCGGCGAGCGTCGTGCCGCAGGTGAGCTCGGTCACCGTCCCCGTGATCGTCCCCGTGGTCGGCTCGGTGGTCGGGTCCTCGGCCGGCGGCACCGGCGACCCGCCGGTGTCCTGCACCAGCGCGGTCCCGGCGAC
>JAEWQZ010000094.1 GCA_023460255.1 Actinomycetes bacterium | reverse complement strand
GCCCGACGCCGCACCGGCGGGCGGACGAGCCGCGCCGGTGGGGGAGAACTGCGGGGGCGTGCCGCCGCCCATGACGCTGCGCCGGCGGGGCCCGGTGGGGCCCGAGCCACGCGTGGGGTCGCTCGTTGTCACGACCTGCCTTCCGTCGGTCCGGCCGGCCGGGGGGCGCCCGGCCACCGTTCAGGGTACGGACCCGGCCTGTGTCGGTCGCGTCGGGTGCCGTGGGGAGAGGTGAAGACCTTGTGCGAGTTGATCTCGCGCGAGGCTCGCGGGGTCGGCGGAGCGGCGCGGACGCCGTCGGGAAGCCGAGGTCGTCGCCGTCGGGAAGCACGCCGTTTGCGCGCCGGCCACCTGCGGTCTACTGTGCTCGATGTATCAACTCGATACATCAGTCCGTTGGGTCCATGCGATATACGAACCCGACACCATCCCGGAGGAAGCGTGCGCAGTCGGTCCGACGTGCTCGAGCTGGCGATCCTCGGCCTGCTGGCCGAGACGCCGATGCACGGGTACGAGCTGCGTAAGCGGCTGAACCTGCTGCTCGGGTCGTTCCGCGCGCTGTCCTACGGCTCGCTGTACCCGGCGCTGAAGACCCTAGCCGATCGCCGGCTCATCGTGGGGGCGGACGGGACGCAGACCCCGCCGCCGCACGCGCTGACCGGCAAGCGCGCCCGGATCGTCTACCAGCTCACCGCCGAGGGCAAGGAGCACCTCGCGGAGATGCTGGCCACGGCAGGGCCGTCGTCGTGGGAGGACGAGCACTTCGGGGTGCGGTTCGCCCTGTTCTCCCAGACCGACGCCGAGACGCGGCTGCGGATCCTGGAGGGCCGGCGGACCCGGCTCACCGAGCGGCTGGAGCAGGTCCGCCAGTCCGCCGCCCGCACGCGGGAGCGGATCGACGAGTACACGCTCGAGCTGCAGCGGCACGGGCTGGAGCAGGTCGAGCGCGAGGTCAAGTGGCTCGACGGGCTGATCGACAACGAGCGCGACGCACGTCGTCGTGCGACGAGCGAGGGGCGCGGTCGTTCGACCGGTCCCGACACCGCTGCCGGCGCTCCCGCGCCGCAGCACTGAGTAGATCGAGGAGCGAGGATGAGTTCGATCCGCGTCGCCATCGTGGGCGTCGGCAACTGCGCCGCGTCGCTGGTGCAGGGCGTCCACTACTACGCGGACGCCGACCCCCAGAGCAAGGTCCCGGGCCTGATGCACGTGCAGTTCGGCCCGTACCACGTCCGTGACATCGAGTTCGTCGCAGCGTTCGACGTCGATGCCAAGAAGGTCGGGTTCGACCTCAGCGAGGCCATCGGTGCCAGCGAGAACAACACCATCAAGATCTGCGACGTGCCGCCGCTCGGCGTCACCGTGCAGCGCGGCCACACGCACGACGGCCTGGGCAAGTACTACACCGCGACGATCGAGGAGTCGGACGCCGAGCCGGTCGACGTCGTGCAGGTGCTGCGCGAGCGCAAGGTCGACGTCCTGATCTCCTACCTGCCGGTGGGCTCGGAGGACGCCGACAAGTTCTACGCGCAGTGCGCCATCGACGCCGGTGTGGCGTTCGTCAACGCGCTGCCCGTGTTCATCGCGTCGGACCCGGAGTGGGCGAAGAAGTTCGAGGACGCGGGCGTGCCGATCGTCGGCGACGACATCAAGTCCCAGGTCGGCGCGACCATCACGCACCGCGTGCTGGCCCGCCTCTTCGAGGACCGCGGCGTCATCCTCGACCGCACGTACCAGCTGAACGTCGGCGGCAACATGGACTTCAAGAACATGCTCGAGCGCGAGCGCCTGGAGTCCAAGAAGATCTCCAAGACCCAGGCCGTGACGTCGAACCTCCACGACGGCCCGCTCTCGGGCAAGAAGGAGGACCGCAACGTCCACATCGGCCCGTCGGACTACGTCGCGTGGCTCGACGACCGCAAGTGGGCGTACGTGCGCCTCGAGGGCCGTGCGTTCGGCGAGGTGCCCCTGAACCTGGAGTACAAGCTCGAGGTCTGGGACTCCCCGAACTCCGCCGGCATCATCATCGACGCGCTCCGCGCGGCGAAGATCGCCAAGGACCGCGGCATCGGTGGCCCGATCCACGCCGCCGCGACCTACTTCATGAAGTCCCCGCCGATCCAGCTGGAGGACACCGAGGGCCGCGAGCGGCTCGAGGCGTTCATCCGCGGCGAGGTGGAGCGCTGAGCGCACGCTCGGCGAACAGGCCGTGACGCTCGGGGCGTGACTCGCTCCACGCGCTGAGCGGCTCGACAGGCAGGACGCGAAGGGCCCGGTACCCACTGCAGGGGGCCGGGCCCTTCGTCGTGCCCGCCCTCTCCTCTGCCGTCAGCCGCTGTCGCGAACGAGGCGCACCAGGTCCTCCCCCTCGGGCTGGATCAGCACGAGCACCTCCCCGTCGAAGCCGGCCCGCTCGGCGCGCTCGAACGCGCCCTGCATCGAGAACCCCGGGCAGATCATCCGCGTCGTCGGGCCACCTTGGACCAGGAGGAGACCACCCTCGACGACGCGCCAGATGCCGTCGGTCTCGTTGCAGCCGTCCGTGCCATGCCACGACCCGTCGCGGGCGACCGCCAGGTAGGGCTCCTCGTTCCCGCCCTTGGGGTCGAGGCGTCCTGGTTCCAGGATCCAGCGGCCGACCAGCTCCTCGGGCCGCGCGGGCCGTAGGTCGGCGGGGAGCGCAGGCGGGGCGTCGCCGTCCTCGGCGCCACTGCTCGGGCCCGGGCGATCACGGAGCATCGCCAGGTACTCGACGGCGGCCTCGGGCAGGTCACCCGAGCCCTCGGCGGGCTCCAGGATTGCGCGCACGACGCCGTCGTCGTCCAGGAGCATCCACCCTCCGTCGGCGGCGGCGTACCGCTGTGCCCCGGTCAGCCACGGGGCGACATTCCGGACCGCCGGCGCGCAGCCGGTCCATGGGGCGGGCCAGAGACCCGCCGCCATGATGTGCCCGTCGACGACCGTCCACGTGCCGTCGGCCGCCTGCCCGCACTCGCGGAACACGATGTACGACCCGTAGTCGTCGAGCCACAGCCACACGGGTTCGGGCTCGTCGGCCGCTCCCCGCACGCGCCAGAGGCCCAGGAGCTCCCGCCGGTCCGGCACGGCGTCCGCCGGGTCCGTGACGAGCACGGCGTCCCCGGCGTCGGACGACGTCGGTCTGGCCGGGCCCGGTGCATCATCGGCCGCCGGCCCCGCGCCGGCCCACACGCCGCCGGCCACGCCGGCAACCACACCGACGGCGACCGCGCCGAGCGCCCAGAGGCGCACCACCCGGTTCACTCCGCCACGATCCAGGCGCCGACCACCATGCCGCTGGGCTCCGCGGGGGCGGGGAGCAGCTCGACGGCTCGACCGTCGTCGTGGTACGCCGTCAGTGTCGTGTGGATGCCTTCGACGGGATCGCAGAAGGTGCCCACCCCCACGTAGACGACCCCGGCGTGGCTGCGGACGTCGAACCTCTCGAACCCGCACCCCGACGGCTCCGCGAGCGTGGCGAAGCCCGTCCCGTCCCAGAGGTGCACGCCGGTGTCGGTGTCGTAGCTGCCCGGCTCCATGGAGACGAACGCGACGACGCCGTCGCGCACCCACACCCCCGATCCCGGATCGGGCAACGGATCGTCCGGCCCGATCGCCCGCACGAGATCGGCGGCGCCGGTGGCCGCCGTCACCGCGTAGAGCGCCGGGTCGAACGCCCGCTCGTCCAGGCGCAGGGCGTAGTCGTCCCGCATGCAGAGGGCGAGGAACGTGTCCCGGTCGGACCAGCCGACCGGGCTGCACTCGCGGCCCTCGACGCCGTACGGCACGGCGGGGCGAGCGCCGTCGTCGTCGACGTAGGCGTAGTAGGAGGTGACGCGGAACCGGCCGCTGGAGACGTACCCGTCGCCGCCGGGGCGCTCGATGCGGGCCTCGGGGTACCTGTACTGGACGTTCGCCTGCTCGAGCGCGGCCAGGTCGTCCGCCGGGAGAGGGCCCTCCGCCGTGACCTCCCCGGTCGCGAGGTCGAACCAACCGGCGTCCAACCCGGTATCGGGCAGGCTCCCCAGCAAGGCGACCCGCACGCGCTCGGAGCCATCCCACCCCACCGTCCCGACAAAGGATCGACGCGTCGGCGGGACGAGGAACCGGGTCCCCGCAGGGGAGATGAGCAGAGTCGGGGCTGTCTCCGCGTCCAGGTCGGGGTCTGCCGACGGCAGGAGGCCGGTGTCGGCCTGCTCGAGGAGGGGTTGAGCGATCACGACGACGCTCGCATACATGGCGAGGACCCAGCCCGGCCCCACACGGTCGAGCAGGCCGTCTGGCATGGCGTAGTACGTGGGCACTCCGGGGTCGTCGATCGGCTCCCCGAGGACGAGGCCCTCGAGAGCGGGGTCGCGGGTCCAGTCCGGGCCGGGGGTGGTCGGGTCGGGGCTCGCCACGGGCACGTCGGCGTCCGCCAGCCGGTCGACGCCGAACCAGCCCGCCGTCACCAGCGCGGCGACCACCGGCGTCGCGATCGCGGCCTCGCGCACGTGCCG
>JAEWQZ010000093.1 GCA_023460255.1 Actinomycetes bacterium | reverse complement strand
CCGCGGGCTGCGCGGGCGGTCTCCTCCGGGACACGGTCGGCGGCGGCGAACGTGCGCGCCGCGGTCGGGCGCGCGACCAGCACCGCCCGGCGCAGGGCGACGTCCTGCGCGACCCGCAACAGCTTCGCGGCGGGCACGTTGGTGGTGCTCGCGGACGGGACGTTGGCGCCGATCGAGTCCCTGGACACCGGGGACTTGGTCCTGACCACCGACCCGCTCACAGGCCAGAGCACCGCCCAGCCGGTGATCGCCCCGATCGCCGGCACCGGGGACAAGCACCTGGTCGACATCACCACCGACGCCGGGGTCTGGACCGCGACGGCCAACCACCCGATCTGGGTGCACGGCAAGGGCTGGACCAACGCCATCGACATCCGCCCCGGGGACCAGCTACGCGGGTCCACCGGCGGGCTGCTGGTCGTCCAGGCCATGCACGACCGCGGCTGGCTGTCCGGCCAGACCGTCTACAACCTGTCCGTCGCCGACACCCACACCTACTACATCGCCACCGGCGACGGTAACCTCAACGCACTCGTCCACAACTGCCCGGCGCGGGCCCGCGGTCCCGCGCTGACGACGTCGCAGCAGGCGGACCTTGCGCGCTATCTCGGCTTCAGCAGAACGAAGTTCGTGGCACACGGCCAGACGGTGTACAGGCGGGGTAGGACGTACATCAGCCGTGACTGGGACGGGCACCGTGGCGGCATCTGGAAGGTCGGACCCTCAGTGCGGGACCTGCAAGGTCGGACAAGCCGCACCTACACAGCGGACCACTTCTTGAGGCGGATAGGAAAGTGATCGAGGTGGCGCGCGGAATCGTCTGGCAGCTCACTGCGGACTATGACACCAGGAAGAAGGCGGAGGCGGGACGGCGCCTCTTGAGATCGGCACCCGCTGCGGTGGCGCCGATGCGCCCGCCTTGGGTCACTGACAACTACAAGAACTACCTCGTCTATCTCGATGTTCACACGTCGGTGTGGCTGTGGGCGGCCGTGAAGGCAGCAGTCGAGGCAGACCCATCAGGCGACGCCCTCCTTGACGACCTCGAGTCGTGGCTGGACGAGGCCGAACCAGCGTGGCGCAGCCGCTACCTCGACGAGGCGGGCATCCCGATCCCCTTCTCTGGAGAGCCTCCTCTCCCCTAGTCGAGGAATGCACTGCGGCGGGGCGGCGCGTCGCGCTCAGAGGCGCGCCGGGCGCAGCTCCCCGGCCGTCGCCTCGGCGACCGCCGCCCGCAGGTCCGGGGCGATCCGGGGGGAGAACGGCGGCCCCCACGGCACGTGCGCGCGCAGCACGGGCACGCGCCCGACGAGCTCGACGACCTCGCGCAGGTGCCGCGACAGGAACGCCGGGTCCCGCCAGCCGAGCAGCCGCGGGAAGCTGAGCAGGTCGAACGCCGCCCCCTTGGGGTCCACGCGCTCGACCGTCACGGTGCTGCGGCGGTGCTCGGGGAACGGGACGACGAGCGCGCGCAGGGGCAGGGCGTCGGGCACGTCACCGCCGGGCGTGAGCACCTGGCGCAGGTCGGCGCTGAGCCGCTGGTCGGGCTCCCCCTCGCCGAACAGCGCCGCGAGGGTGTCCGCGCCCTTGCGCAGGCGCAGCCCCGTCGCCCCGGCCCGGACCACCGGCTGCCCGCCGTCGAGGTCCACCCGCAGGACGTCGTCGGTGACCAGGCCCGCGCCGTCGGCGCAGAGCAGGGTCGCCATCGTCGACTTGCCGCCGCCCGACGGGGCGACGAACGCCAGCGCGCCGTCGTCGGTGGCGACGGCGCTCCCGTGCAGCACGGCGTGCCCGCGCCGGACCAGCACGTACGCGAGGATCGCGCCGGTGGTCAGCACCGTCGCGATGCCCGGGTCGGCGCCGTCGACCGGGTGCACGACGACGTCGGCGAGGTCCGCGGACACCTCGGCGTCGCACGCGCCGTAGAAGCGCAGCAGGTGCGACCCGTCCGGGCGCTCGATCGCGACGTAGCCCTGGCGGCGCGAGCCGCTGTCGAGCACCACCTGGCCGTCGACGGGCCGCCCCTGGGCGCGACGGGTGCGGGTCTCGCCGCGGCGGACGCGGACGTCGGCGGGCGTGCCGGGCGGCGCCGGGCGCGCCTGGTGCAGGTCCACGTCGGAGGCGACGACGAGCCCGTAGAGGCGCTGGAGGTCGCTCACGCGCCGGCCCCAGGTGTGGCGGGCACGAGCGGGGTCAGGCCCCGGTACTGGACGGCCTCGGGGTCGAGCGAGGCGCCGTCGATCTCGAGCCAGGCGTGCGCGGCGACGACGCCGGCGCGCTTGCTCACCCCCACGCGCAGGTCGGGGCGGCGGCGGCGCAGCAGCGAGGCGAGGACGAGGGAGCGCCGCAGGCACGTCGCGCGGAACGGGCGACGGGCGAGGACGCGCAGGGCGAGCTCGCACCGCTCGCGCTCGGCGTCGGTCAGCTCCGGCCAGGCGTCGCGCGTGGCGACCGCGTCGTCGAGCACGAGCCGCGCACCGGCCAGGCGCGCGGCGAGCGGGAGGGGCAGGAGCCGGACCGCGGGCTCGACCACCGCACCCGCGACGACGACGCGCGCCAGGAACGGCCAGCGGCGCGGGCCGAGGGCCAGCACGGCCGGGACGAGTGCCACACAGGTCCTTCCGGGGGGCTTCCGGGGAGACTCACGGGGAGACTCACGGGGAGAGAGGTCGGGGGGGGCCGGGGCCGGCCCCGGCCCCCCCCGACCTCTCTCCCCGTGAGTCTCCCCGTGAGTCTCCCCGGAAGCCCCCCGGAAGGACCTGTGTGGCACTCGTCCCGGCCGTGCTGGCCCTCGGCCCGCGCCGCTGGCCGTTCCTGGCGCGCGTCGTCGTCGCGGGTGCGGTGGTCGAGCCCGCGGTCCGGCTCCTGCCCCTCCCGCTCGCCGCGCGCCTGGCCGGTGCGCGGCTCGTGCTCGACGACGCGGTCGCCACGCGCGACGCCTGGCCGGAGCTGACCGACGCCGAGCGCGAGCGGTGCGAGCTCGCCCTGCGCGTCCTCGCCCGTCGCCCGTTCCGCGCGACGTGCCTGCGGCGCTCCCTCGTCCTCGCCTCGCTGCTGCGCCGCCGCCGCCCCGACCTGCGCGTGGGGGTGAGCAAGCGCGCCGGCGTCGTCGCCGCGCACGCCTGGCTCGAGATCGACGGCGCCTCGCTCGACCCCGAGGCCGTCCAGTACCGGGGCCTGACCCCGCTCGTGCCCGCCACACCTGGGGCCGGCGCGTGAGCGACCTCCAGCGCCTCTACGGGCTCGTCGTCGCCTCCGACGTGGACCTGCACCAGGCGCGCCCGGCGCCGCCCGGCACGCCCGCCGACGTCCGCGTCCGCCGCGGCGAGACCCGCACCCGTCGCGCCCAGGGGCGGCCCGTCGACGGCCAGGTGGTGCTCGACAGCGGCTCGCGCCGCCAGGGCTACGTCGCGATCGAGCGCCCGGACGGGTCGCACCTGCTGCGCTTCTACGGCGCGTGCGACGCCGAGGTGTCCGCGGACCTCGCCGACGTCGTCGTGCACCCGGTCGACGGCGCCGACCCGGGCATCGCGACGGTGCTGACCACCGGCGCGATCCTCGCGTACGTGCTGGTCCGGCGCGGGCACGCCGTGCTGCACGGGAGCGCCGTCGCCACCGACGACGGCGCGCTGGCGTTCGTCGCCCCGTCGGGCGGCGGCAAGTCGACGATGGCGACCCTGCTCTGCGCCGACGGCGCGGGCCTGGTCACCGACGACGTCCTGCGGGTGGACCTCGACGGCGGGCAGCCGGTGGTCCGGGCCGGGGCGACGGGGCTGCGCCTGCGCAAGGGCGCGGACACCCTCGCGGCGCTGTTCGGCGAGGGGGAGCCCGACCAGCGGCTCAGCGCCGACCTGCGCCAGGTGCTCACGCCCGGCGGTGACGTGCCCGACGCCCTGCCCCTGCGCGCGCTCGTCGTCCCGTTCCCCGAGCACCGCCGCAGCACCGTGACGGTCGAGCGCGTGGACCCCAAGGGGGCGGCGTTCGACCTGCTCAGCTTCCCGCGGCTGCTCGGCTGGCGGGACCCGGCGTTCCTGTCGCGGCACCTGCGCGAGGTCGTCGAGCTCGTCGGGCGCGTGCCCGTGCTGCGCGCGCACGTGCCGTGGGGGCCGCCGTTCTCCCCCCGGATCGCCCCGGACCTGCGGGCGGCGGTCGCCGAGGCGACGGCCGGGGAGCTGCGCCCGGCGCGCCTCTGAGCGCGACGCGCCGCCCCGCCGCAGTGCATTCCTCGACTAGGGGAGAGGAGGCTCTCCAGAGAAGGGGATCGGGATGCCCGCCTCGTCGAGGTAGCGGCTGCGCCACGCTGGTTCGGCCTCGTCCAGCCACGACTCGAGGTCGTCAAGGAGGGCGTCGCCTGATGGGTCTGCCTCGACTGCTGCCTTCACGGCCGCCCACAGCCACACCGACGTGTGAACATCGAGATAGACGAGGTAGTTCTTGTAGTTGTCAGTGACCCAAGGCGGGCGCATCGGCGCCACCGCAGCGGGTGCCGATCTCAAGAGGCGCCGTCCCGCCTCCGCCTTCTTCCTGGTGTCATAGTCCGCAGTGAGCTGCCAGACGATTCCGCGCGCCACCTCGATCACTTTCCTATCCGCCTCAAGAAGTGGTCCGCTGTGTAGGTGCGGCTTGTCCGACCTTGCAGGTCCCGCACTGAGGGTCCGACCTTCCAGATGCCGCCACGGTGCCCGTCCCAGTCACGGCTGATGTACGTCCTACCCCGCCTGTACACCGTCTGGCCGTGTGCCACGAACTTCGTTCTGCTGAAGCCGAGATAGCGCGCAAGGTCCGCCTGCTGCGACGTCGTCAGCGCGGGACCGCGGGCCCGCGCCGGGCAGTTGTGGACGAGTGCGTTGAGGTTACCGTCGCCGGTGGCGATGTAGTAGGTGTGGGTGTCGGCGACGGACAGGTTGTAGACGGTCTGGCCGGACAGCCAGCCGCGGTCGTGCATGGCCTGGACGACCAGCAGCCCGCCGGTGGACCCGCGTAGCTGGTCCCCGGGGCGGATGTCGATGGCGTTGGTCCAGCCCTTGCCGTGCACCCAGATCGGGTGGTTGGCCGTCGCGGTCCAGACCCCGGCGTCGGTGGTGATGTCGACCAGGTGCTTGTCCCCGGTGCCGGCGATCGGGGCGATCACCGGCTGGGCGGTGCTCTGGCCTGTGAGCGGGTCGGTGGTCAGGACCAAGTCCCCGGTGTCCAGGGACTCGATCGGCGCCAACGTCCCGTCCGCGAGCACCACCAACGTGCCCGCCGCGAAGCTGTTGCGGGTCGCGCAGGACGTCGCCCTGCGCCGGGCGGTGCTGGTCGCGCGCCCGACCGCGGCGCGCACGTTCGCCGCCGCCGACCGTGTCCCGGAGGAGACCGCCCGCGCAGCCCGCGG
>JAEWQZ010000092.1 GCA_023460255.1 Actinomycetes bacterium | reverse complement strand
GCGCGTACAGCTCGAGCTTGGCCCGCGAGTCCGCGATGTCGAGGTTGCGCATCGTCAGCTGGCCGATCCGGTCGCTCGGCCCGAACGCCGCCGACTCCGTGCGCTCCATGGACAGCTTCTCCGGGTGGTAGGAGAACCCCGGGCCGTCGGTGCGCAGGATCGTGTAGTCCTCCCCGCGGCGCAGCCGCAGCGTCACCTCCCCCGTCACGACGGAGGCGATCCAGCGCTGGATCGACTCGCGGACCATGAGCGACTGCGGGTCGAGCCACCGGCCCTCGTACAGGAGCCGGCCGAGTCGACGACCCTCGTTGTGGTAGTTCGCGACCGTGTCCTCGTTGTGGATCGCGTTGACGAGCCGCTCGTAGGCGATGAAGAGCAGCGCCATCCCCGGCGCCTCGTAGATGCCGCGCGACTTCGCCTCGATGATGCGGTTCTCGATCTGGTCGGACATGCCCAGGCCGTGCCGCCCCCCGACGGCGTTCGCCGCGCGGACCAGCGCGACCGGGTCCTCGTACCTGACGCCGTCGATCGCCACCGGCCGGCCGCGCTCGAACGCGATCGTGACGTCCTCGGTCTCGATCGCGACCGCCGGGTCCCAGAACCGCACGCCCATGATCGGCTCGACCGTCTCCAGCGAGACGTCCAGGTGCTCCAGCGTCTTCGCCTCGTGCGTGGCACCCCAGATGTTCGCGTCCGTCGAGTACGCCTTCTCCGCGCTGTCGCGGTAGGGCAGGTCGTGCTCGACGAGGAACTGGCTCATCTCCGCCCGCCCACCGAGCTCGGCCACGAAGTCCTTGTCGAGCCACGGCTTGTAGATCCGCAGGCCGGGGTTGGCGAGCAGCCCGTACCGGTAGAAGCGCTCGATGTCGTTGCCCTTGAACGTGGAGCCGTCACCCCAGATCTCGACGTCGTCGGCCTGCATGGCGCGCACCAGCAAGGTGCCGGTGACGGCCCGGCCCAGCGGCGTCGTGTTGAAGTACGACCGGCCGGCGCTGCGGATGTGGAACGCGCCGCAGGCAATGGCGGCCAGGCCCTCCTCGACGAGGGCCGCCTTGCAGTCCACGGCCCGGGAGAGCTCGGCCCCGTACAGCATCGCGCGGCCCGGCACCTGGTCGATCTCCGGCTCGTCGTACTGGCCGAGGTCGGCGGTGTAGGTGCACGGGATCGCGCCCCGGTGCCGCATCCAGGCCACCGCCACGGAGGTGTCGAGCCCACCCGAGAAGGCGATGCCCACACGCTCGCCGACCGGCAGCTCCGTCAGAACCTTGCTCACGTCTCATCCTTCGTGTCGCGTGCGTCCTCGCGGCCACCCGCGAGGTCGAGGAACCGTTGGGCGACGGCCTGGCCGCCGTCGGCCTCACTGCTGATGACCAGGACCGTGTCGTCGCCGGCGATGGTGCCCATCACGCCGGGGAGCACCGAGTGGTCGATCGCCGAGGCGAGGAACTGCGCCGCTCCCGGCGGCGTGCGTAGCACCACGAGGTTGCCCGACGCCTCGGCCGTGACGAGCAGCTCCGCGCACAGCCGGGCCAGGCGGGAGGCGAGCTGCTCCGCGTCCTCGATCTGCGGGGTCCGGTTGCCGCCTTCCCCCGGCACCGCGTACGCGAGCGTCCGGTCGGGCAGCCGGATGCGGACGGCGCGCAGCTCGACGAGGTCCCGGGACAAGGTCGCCTGGGTGACGTGCAGGCCCTCCTCGGCCAGCACCGCGGCAAGCTCGCCCTGGGACCTGATCGGCTCCCGGCCGAGGGCGCGGGCGATGGCCGCGTGCCGTGCCGCCTTGGTCGCGGGCACGCCACCACCGGGAATGCCGGGCTCGACGCCGCTCATGTCCGCTCCAGGAGCCAGGCGAGCAGCGCCTTCTGCGCGTGCAGCCGGTTCTCGGCCTCGTCGAAGACGACGGACTGCGGGCCGTCGAGGACGTCCGCGGTCACCTCCATGCCTCGATAGGCGGGCAGGCAGTGCAGGACGACGGCGTCCGGCGCGGCCTGCGCGAGCACGGCCGCATCCAGGCGGAACGTGGCGAAGAGCGCCTCTGCCTTGTCCGTCGACGTCTCGTCGCCCATGGAGACCCAGGTGTCGGTCGCCACGGCGTCGGCACCCGCGACGGCCTCGCTGACCGACTCGGTGACCATGACCGACCCGCCGGTGCCGGCCGCGATCTGCTCGGCCCGGGCGACGACGGCGGGCAGCGGCATCCGCTGGACCGGCGTGGCGATGCGCACGTGCAGGCCGGCCGTCGCCCCACCGAGCAGGTAGGAGTGCGCCATGTTGTTCGAGCCGTCGCCCAGGTACGCGAGCGTCCGACCCGGCAGGCCACCCACCCCGGCCGCTCCGCCGACGTGCTCGGCGACGGTCAGGAGGTCGGCGAGCACCTGGCACGGGTGGAACTGGTCCGTGAGCGCGTTGACGACCGGCACCCCGGCGTGCGCGGCCATCTCGTCGATGCGGGACTGGTCGTAGGTGCGCCAGACGATCGCGGCGACCTGACGCCCGAGGACCTTCGCGGTGTCGGACACCGACTCCCGCACGCCGATCTGGGCGAGCTTGCCGTCCACCAGCATCGGGTAGCCGCCGAGCTCGGCGATCCCGACGGCGAACGACAGCTGGGTCCGCAGGGTCGGCTTGTCGAGGAGCACCGCGACGCCGCGCGGTCCGGCAAGCGGCCGCGGGGCGTCGGCGCCGAACCGGCCGGCCTTCAGGCGCAGGGCCAGCTCGAGCACCTCGCGCTGCTCGGCGGGGCTCAGGTCGTCGTCGCGCAGGAAGTGGCGCATCACAGCACCTCCGTGTCAGGCGGCGTGAGGTCGGCGGGCAGCCCCGCCAGGAAGTCGACGAAGGTGGCGAGCTGGTCCCAGGTGACGACCAGCGGGGGCGCGAGCCGCAGCGCCGTCGGGGTGACGGGGTTGACGATGAACCCGGCGCGCAGGGCGCGCTCCGCGACGTCCGCGGCGACCGGTGCCGACAGCTCCACGGCGACGAGCAGCCCCGCCGCGCGCACCTCGCGCACGCACGGCACCGCCCGCAGGGCGGCGACCAGGCGCGCGCTCGTCCCGCGCACCTGCGCCAGGAGCCCGTCGCGCTCGATGACACCCAGCGTCGTCAACGCCGCGGCAGTCGCCACGGGGTTCCCGCCGAAGGTCGTGCCATGCTGACCGGGTCCCAGCAGGCCGGCCGCGCGCTCCGTGAGGGCGAGCACGGCACCCACCGGGATGCCGCCGCCGAGCCCCTTGGCGAGCGTCACGACGTCCGGCAGGACGCCGCCGCCCAGGGCAGGGTCCTGGAACGCGAACCACCGGCCGGTGCGCCCGACGCCCGTCTGCACCTCGTCGACGACGAGCAGCGCCCCGGCCTCCTCGGTGAGCCGGCGGGCGTGGGCGAGGTATCCCGCGGGGAGCGACCGGACCCCCGCCTCGCCCTGCACCACCTCGACGACGAGCGCCGCCACGTCGTCGCCCACCGCCGCCTCGAGGGCGGCGGCGTCACCGAACGGGAGGAACTCCACGTCGCCGGGCAGCGGCTCGAACGGCTCGCGGTAGGCGGGCTTGTGGGTGAGGGCGAGCGCGCCCATGGTGCGGCCGTGGAAGGCGCCCTCCAGGGCGAGCATCCGCGTGCGGCCGGTGCGCCGCGCCATCTTGAACGCCGCCTCGTTCGCCTCCGTGCCGGAGTTGGCGAAGAAGACCCGGGCCGCCGGGCCGCCGCCGGCCAGCGCGACCAACCGCTCGGCGAGCGCGACCTGCGGCGGGCTCGCGAAGAAGTTCGACACCTGGCCCAGCGTGCCGAGCTGGGCGCTGATCGCGGCCGTCAACGTGGGGTGGGCGTGGCCCAGGACGTTGACGGCGATCCCGCCGAGCAGGTCGAGGTAGCGGCGGCCGTCGGCGTCCCAGACGTAGGCGCCCTCGCCGCGCACGAGGACGGCCTTGGGCGGGCCGAAGACGTTCAGCACCGACCGCCCGTAGCGCTCGGTCCACTCGGCACTCGTCCCCGCCAGCTCGCCCGGGACGACAGGCTGCACGGCGCTCATGCGGCGCCGCCCGGCGTCGGGTCGGTCCGGACCACGGGGAAGGTCCCGGTGCTCAGGTCGTCGGGCAGCACCATCGTGCCCACCCCGCGCGACGTGAAGACCTCGGTGAGCACCGAGTGCGCCTGCCGGCCGTCCACCACGTGGGCCTGCGGCACCCCGCCGCGCACCGCGCGCAGGCACGCCTCCATCTTCGGCACCATGCCCGACTCCAGGGTCGGCAGCAGCGCGGCGAGCGCACCGGCCCGGATCCGGCGGGCCAGGGAGGTCCGGTCGGGCCAGCGCGTGTACAGGCCCTCCACGTCCGTGAGGATGATGAGCTTGCGGGCGCCCAGGGCGACCGCCAGGGCGGCGGCCGCGGTGTCCGCGTTGACGTTGAGCACCTGCGTGGTGTCGTCCACGTCCGGTGCCACCGTGGAGACCACGGGGATGCGGCCGGCGTCGAGCAGGTCGCGCACGGCGCGCGGGTCCACCTCGACGACGTCACCGACGTGGCCGACGTCGACGGGCCGGCCGTCCACCGTCGCCGTCCGGCGCTTGGCCCGCAGGAGCCCGCCGTCCTCGCCGGACATGCCGACCGCGTAGGGCCCGTGCGCGTTGATCAGCCCGACGAGCTCGCGGGACACCTGCCCGGTGAGCACCATCCGGACGACGTCCATGCTCTCCGGGGTGGTCACCCGCAGGCCGCCACGGAACTCGCTGGCGATGCCCAGGCGGGCCAGCATCGTGGAGATCTGGGGTCCGCCGCCGTGCACGACGACGGGGTGCAGGCCGACGAGCCGCAGGAACACCATGTCCTCGGCGAAGGCGCGCTTGAGCTGCTCGTCCACCATGGCGTTGCCGCCGTACTTCACGACGAACAGCGCACCGCGGAACTCCTCGAGCCACGGCAGCGCCTCGATGAGCACCCGGGCCTTCTGCTCGGGCGCGAGGTCGGCGGGGTCGACGTCGGCGAGCGCGTCGGCGACCGCGCCGGCGAGCACGTCGGCGGGGATCTGGTGGGCCCGGACCTCCGGGGCGGGGGGTGTCTGGTCGCTCATGTCGAGTACGCGCTGTTCTCGTGGACGTAGTCGTGGGTGAGGTCGTTGGTCCACACGGTCGCCTCGGCTTCCCCGGCGTGCAGGTCGACGACGACGTGGACCTCACGGCGGCCGGCCATGCGCACGTGGTCGCGCGGCTCGTCGGCGGCGCCCCCCTTGCACACGAGGACGCCGTTGACCTCGACGTCGACGTCGTCGACCTCGAACGCGGCGACCTCCACGGGGACGGTGCCGACGGCCGAGAGGATGCGCCCCCAGTTGGGGTCGTTGCCGAACACGGCGGCCTTGACGAGGTTCGACCGGGTGACCGCACGGGCGACCGCCACGGCGGCGTCCTCGCTGGTCGCGCCGCGCACGGTGACGGCGATGTCGTGGGTGGCGCCCTCCGCGTCGGCGACCAGGGCCCGGGCCAGGCCGGCGCACGCCTCCTCCAGGACGCGCCGGAGCTCGTCCTGGCCGGGCCGCACACCGCTCGCGCCGGAGGCCATCAGCACCACCGAGTCGTTGGTCGACATGCAGCCGTCGGAGTCGACGCGATCGAAGGTGACCCGGGTGGCCCGACGCAGCGCCGCCTCCGCCTCCGCCGGGTCGACGTCCGCGTCGGTGGTGAGCACGCACAGCATGGTCGCCAGGCCGGGGGCGAGCATCCCCGCACCCTTGGCCATGCCGCCGACGGACCATCCCTCGCCCGCCACGTGCACGGTCTTCGGCACCGTGTCGGTCGTCATGATCGCCCGTGCGGCATCCGCGCCGCCGTCCTCCGCCAGGCCCGCCACCGCGGCGTCCACGCCGGCGAGCACCCGGTCCATCGGCAGCCGTTCGCCGATGAGCCCGGTGGAGCACACGACGACGTCACCCGGCGAGCAGCCGAGCGCGGCCGCGGCGTGCTCGGCCGTGCGGTGGGTGTCCTGGAAGCCGAGCGGGCCGGTGCACGCGTTCGCGCCTCCGGCGTTGAGCACCACGGCGTGCGCGATCCCGTCGCCCACCGCCTGCCGTGACCACTGCACGGGGGCCGCCTGCACCCGGTTGCTCGTGAACACGCCGGCGACGACCTGCCGCGGACCGTCGTTGACGACGACGGCGAGGTCCGGCCCTTCCCCGGTCCGGATGCCTGCCGCGACACCGGCCGCCCGGAAGCCCCCTGGCGCGGTGACGCTCACGGGGCGACCGCCGTGGTGGTCAGGCCGGCGTCCTCCGGCAGTCCCAGGGCGAGGTTCATCGACTGCACGGCGGCTCCAGCTGTTCCCTTGACGAGGTTGTCGAGCGCGCAGACCGTCACGACCCGGCCTGCCCTGGCGTCCACGGCGACCTGGACGAGCGCGGTGTTCGCCCCGACGGTCGCCGCCGTCGTGGGCCACTGTCCCTCGGGGAGCAGCTCCACGAACGACTCGTCCGCGTACGCGTCGGCCCAGGCGGCACGCACCGCTGCCGCGTCCGCACCCGCGGCGAGGGGCACCGTCGTCGTCGCGAGGATGCCGCGGGACATCGGCACGAGCACCGGCGTGAACGAGACCCTCACCTGCGCCGCCCCCGCCGCCAGCAGGTTCTGCTCGATCTCGGGGAGGTGCCGGTGGGTGCCGCCGACGGCGTACGGGGCGGCCGAGCCGATCCCCTCGCTCGCGAGCAGGTGGGGCTTGAGGGCCTTGCCCGCACCGGAGTAGCCGACGGCGAGCACGGCGACGACGTCCGTCGGGTCGACGAGGCCGGCGGCGACCCCCGGCTGGAGCCCCAGGGTGACGGCGGTGACGTTGCACCCGGGGACGGCGACCCGCCGCGCCCCCCGCAGGGTGTCCCGCTGCCGGCCCCCGCCCACGATGAGCTCGGGCATGCCGTACGGCCACGTCCCCGCATGCTCGGAGCCGTAGAACGCCTCCCACGCGGCGGGGTCCGTCAGCCGGTGGTCCGCGCCGCAGTCGAGCACCAGGACGTCGTCGGGCAGGGTCGCGGCGATCTCCCCCGAGGCGCCGTGCGGCAGGGCGAGCACGACGACGTCGTGGCCGGCCAGGGCCTGCGGGGTGGTGTCGAGGATCTCCCGGGCGGCGAGCGCACGCAGGTGCGGCTGGTGCCGGCCGAGGAGGTCACCCGCGCTGGCGTGCGCGGTCAGCGCGCCGATCTCGACGTCCGGGTGCCCGAGGAGCAGACGCAGGACCTCACCGCCCGCGTAGCCGCTGGCACCTGCGACCGCCACCCTGACCACCATGGTGCATGACTATACAGGAGGCTGCATATCACTGCGGTCGATTTCCTGGGCGCGTCGCCGCCGGCGGCGCAGCACCCCCGGGCGAGGTGCGAGGTCAGCGCGCGACGGTCTCCGCGAGCACCTGCACGTAGTCCTCCAGGCCCCACGTGAGGGACAGCGCCGTGGGCGGCGAGACCGAGGCGATGAACGCCTGCCCCACGAGCCCGGCGACCGCCCCGTCGCGCACCTGCGCCATCGTCTGCGCCGGCGCCGAGGCGAGGAACGCGTCCAGGGCGTCCTGGGTGTCGGCGTAAGCGATGAGGACATCGCTGCTCAGCTCGTCGAGCCGCTCGTGGCTGAGCGTGAAGTAGAACGTCGACTCCCCCGTGTCGAGGTCGGTCACCGCGGGGGCCGTCACCATGCCGAGGTCCTCGGTGAACTCCACCCGCGGGTCGGCCGGGGTGTAGACGTAGAACGCGTCACCGGTGTCCCACACCTGCGCGACGGTGACGCCCGCGAGCTCGGGGTGGGCCTGGGCAGCCTCGGCGACGGCGCCGTCGATCTCCTCGAGCACCTCCGCGGCGCGCTCGCCGCGACCCAGCGCCTCGCCGGCGATCGTCACGACGTCACGCCACGGCGTCGCCCACGCCTGGTCCGGGTACGCGACGGTCGGCGCGATCGCGCTGAGCAGCTCGTACTCCTCGGCGGTCAGGCCGGAGTAGTGGGCGAGGATCAGATCGGGCTCGGCCGCCGCGATCGCCTCGATCGGCGCCTCCGCAGCGTCGGGCAGCACGGTGGGCGTGGGCGCCCCGAGCTCCTCGAGCTCGTCGGCGATCCACGGCAGGACCCCGTTCTCGTCCCCGCCGTACCCCTGGAACGGGATGGCCACCGGCACGACGCCGAGGGCCAGCACGGCATCGGCGCTCGCCCAACCCCACGTCACGACGCGCTCGGGCTCGGCCTCGATCGTCGTCGCCCCGAAGGCGTGCTCGATCGTGACCGGGAACGCGGCGCCGCCGCCGGCCTCTCCCGCGGACGTGGGCTCGGAGGTGCCGGACGGGGAGTCGGCGGCCGCACAGCCGGCGAGGGCGAGGACGGCGATCGTGACGGCGACGGGCGTGCTGCGGTGACGGCGCATGGAGACCTCTCGGAAGCCGGGTCGACCGGCTGGCTGATTAGGTAAGCCTTACCTTACTGGATGGCGGACAGCTGCTGGTCACCGCCCACCAGGCGGACACCCCCGGAGCGCACGGCCCGCGGAGTCCCGGTCCGGCTGCGCGGCACGATGAGCGGCGCACCGGTCACCGGGTCCGGGACGACGAGCGCCTCGAGCCGGAAGGCCGCCCGGAGCACCTCCGGCGTGATGACCTCGGCCGGCCCCCCCTCGGCCAGCACCGCGCCGTCGGCCATCACGACGAGGTGGTCCGCGTAGCGCGCGGCGAGGTTGAGGTCGTGCAGGACCATGACGATGGTCGTGCCGCGCTCCGCGTTGAGGTCGGCCAGCAGGTCGAGGACCTCCAGCTGGTGGGTGAGGTCGAGGAACGTCGTCGGCTCGTCCAGGAGCAGCACGTCCGGGTCCTGCGCGAGCGCCATCGCGATCCAGACCCGCTGGCGCTGCCCACCCGAGAGCTCGTCGACGTGCCGGTCCGCGAGCTCGGTCGTCCCGGTCGCGGCCAGCGCCTCGGCGACCACCTCGTCGTCCTGGGCGCTCCACCGCTCGAACCACCCGTGGTGCGGGTGGCGCCCCCGGCCGACGAGGTCGGCCACCCGCAGGCCCTCCGGGGCCACCGGGTCCTGCGGAAGCATGCCGAGCGCCCGCGCCAGCCTGCGCGAGGGCACCGTCGCCACGTCGGCCCCGTCGAGGAGCACGGTCCCGCCGAGGGGGCGCAGCGCCCGGGCCAACGTCCGCAGGAGCGTGGACTTGCCGCACGCGTTCGCCCCGATGACGACGGTGAGGGCGCGCTGCGGGACGGCCAGGTCGAGCCCGTCGACGACGACCCTGCCTGGGTAGCCCGCGCGCAGGGCGCGCGCCCGGAGCGAGGGGGCGCGATGGGCCGGTCCGGTCGTCATGAGCGCACTCCTCGCGCGAGCAGCCAGAGCAGGTAGGGGGCGCCGACGGCGCCCGTGACGACCCCCGTGGGCACCGACACGCCTGGGATCGCGTGCTGGGCGACGAGGTCCGCGCCGAGCACCATCGCCGCACCGACCGCGGCGACCGCCGGCAGGGCGGGCGAGCCCGTCCGCACCAGGCGCCGCGCCAGCGGCGGCGCGCAGAGCGAGAC
>JAEWQZ010000091.1 GCA_023460255.1 Actinomycetes bacterium | reverse complement strand
GGCCCCGGGCCTCGTGCAGCTGGCCGGTGACGCCCGGCCCGGTCCAGCCGGGCGGCACGACCACGCGGCGGCGTCCCGGCCGGGTGTAGACCTCCTCGAGCCGGGCGGCGACGGCGTCGGGCGCGTGCACGCGTGCGACGTGCTCCCGGCCGCGACGGCCGAGGTCGGCGAAGCGCTCCGGTGAGCGCAGGAGGTCCGTCATGACGTCGGCGAAGGTCGACGGGTCGGCGGTGACGACGGGCAGCTCCGGCGACTGCGCGAGCACCTCCGGGCGGATGCGCGCCACCGCCACCTTGCCGAGCGCCATCGCCTCCAGGGACGTCACGCCGACGTCGCCCCCCAGCAGCTTCTCCACGACGACGTCCGCCCGGGCCATCCTGGCCACCGCCTCGGTGTGTGTGACCCCCTCGACGAGGTCGAGCTCGAAGTCCACGCCCCGGGCGTGCACCTCCGCCAGGCCCGCGAGCACGAGGTCGGTTCCCTTCGCTGCCCGCCGGGACGGGGCGTGCACGACGACGGGCGGGCCCTGCACCCGGGTGGGGACCGGCGTCCCGCCGACCGCTGCAGCGTCGACGACCCGCGGGACGACCACGGCACCCGGGACGTACGGCAGGTCGAGCACGCTGCCGACCGTCGTGGCGTCCGCGTAGGCGAGGAGCACCTCGAGCCGCTCGGCGACGAGGTCCTCGTCGCACTCCATGTCCCCGTACCGGTAGAAGCTCCACTCGTCGGTGGCGAGGTGGTGGCTGCGCCGCCGCACGTCGCTGCCGTGGAACGTCATGACGAGCCGCGCACCGGAGGCACGCCAGACCGGCAGGTCCCAGAACCACGGCAGACCGGCGGCGAGGGAGACGAGCGAACGGGCGAAGTGCAGGTGCACGACGTCGAAGCGCTCGTCGAGCGCCTGGGTGACGAGCGCCAGCGCGGAGCGGACGTCGCGCGGCACGGGGACGTGGCGGTCGGCGGGGAAGTCGTAGGCGTCGTCGCCCAGCTGCCAGACCTGCACGTCGTGGCCTCGCCCGCGCAGGCCGACGGCCATGCCCCAGGCCTGGTTGGCGATGTTGACGGGGGCGTGCAGCACGCGCATCGGTCTCCCGTCCCTCCGGCCATGTGGTCGTCCACCGGGTCACGCCCCCGCACGCTCGCCCACAGTAGTGCCGGACCTCGGGTGTCGAGCAGATCCGTCCGGGTCGAGAGTGCACCCGGAGGTGGTGCAGGTGCGCGCCAAGGACGCCGTGGGGCGGTACGGGGAGAAGGTCGCGGCGGCGTACCTCGTCGATCGTGGCTGGGAGGTGCTCGACCGCAACTGGCGGGGCGCCTCCGGGGAGCTCGACATCGTCGCGCTGCACGGGAGCGACCTCGTCGTGGTCGAGGTCAAGACGCGCACCGGGGACGGGTTCGGCCATCCTGCGGAGGCGGTGACGCCGGCGAAGCTCGCCCGGCTGCGGCGGCTCGCCGGGCAGTGGCTCGCGAGCCACGACCTCCACCCGCAAGGCGTGCGGATCGACGTGCTCGCCGTGCGGGCGGGCGGCGCCGGCGCGGCCCGGGTCGAGCACCTCGTCGGGGTGGTGTGATGGGGCTCGGGCGGACGGGCGCGGTGTCGCTCGTCGGGCTGGGCGGTCACCTCGTCGACGTCGAGGCCCACCTGGCGGCATCGGTCCCCGGCTTCACCCTCGTCGGGCTGCCGGACGCCTCGCTGGCGGAGGCGAGGGACCGGGTCCGTGCGGCGATGACGTCGTCGGGTCTGCCCTGGCCGCAGCGTCGGATCACGGTCAACCTCTCCCCGGCGTCGCTGCCCAAGGCCGGCTCCGGGTTCGACCTCGCGATCGCCGTCGCCACGCTCGTCGGCGCCGGCGTGTGCCGGGGCGACGAGGCGGAGCGGGTCGTGCACCTCGGGGAGCTCGGGCTCGACGGGCGGCTCCGCCCGGTCCGCGGGGTGCTGCCCGCGGTCGTGGCGGCCGTCGCGGCCGGGATGCCGCGGGTCGTCGTGGCCGCCGGCAACGCGGACGAGGCAAGGCTGGTCCCGGGGGCCGAGGTGCGGGCCGCGACCCACCTCGCGGAGGTCGCCGCCTGGTACGGGGCCGAGGTCGTCCCCCCCGACGTCGAGCCCGTCGCGGTCCCGGTCACGGCGTCGCCCCGCCGGGCGTCGAGCGACCTCGCCGACGTGGTGGGGCAGGGCCCTGCGCGACGGGCCCTGGAGGTCGCGGCGGCGGGTGGGCACCACATCCTGATGGTGGGACCGCCCGGCGCGGGAAAGACCATGCTCGCCGCCCGTCTGCCGGGCATCCTGCCCGACCTGGACGAGGAGGCGGCCGTCGAGGTCACGGCGGTGCACTCGGTGGCCGGCACCTACCGCCCCGGCACCGGCCTGCTCAGGCGGCCACCGTTCGAGGACCCCCACCACACGGCCACCCCTGCCGCCGTCATCGGTGGCGGCAGCGGCCTGCCGCGCCCGGGCGCCGCATCCAGGGCCCATCGCGGCGTGCTCTTCCTCGACGAGGCGCCCGAGTTCAGCCCGGCCGTCCTGCAGACGCTGCGTCAGCCGCTCGAGCACGGCGAGATCGTCATCCACCGGGCAGCCGGCGTCGCAAGGTTCCCCGCCCGGTTCCAGCTGGTGCTCGCCGCGAACCCCTGTCCGTGCGGGACGTCGATCGGCCCTGCGCCGAGGTGCGAGTGCAGCCCCCTGGTCCGACGGCGCTACTTCGCCCGGCTCTCCGGCCCGCTGCTGGACCGCGTGGACGTGCAGATCGAGGTGCTCCCCGTCACCCGCTCCGACCGGCTCGAGCCGAAGCCGGGGGAGTGCACGGCGGACGTCGCCGCGCGCGTCGCGGAAGCGCGGGGGGCGGCCGCCGAGCGGCTCGCCGGGACGCCGTGGCGGATGAACGGCGACCTCCCGGGCTCTTGGCTGCGGTCCAACCTGCCCGCGCGCGCCGCCCACCGCGACCTCGAGCGAGCCCTCGACTCCGGCGTCCTGAGCCTGCGCGGCCGGGACCGGGTCCTGCGCCTGGCCTGGACGGTGGCGGATCTCGCGGGACGGACCTCCCCAGGCCCCTCCGAGGTCGGCGAGGCGCTGCTGCTGCGCACCCGGGGACGGCTGGGCGGATGAGCAGCACGGACGACGCCGTTCTCCTGGCCCGCGCCGCCTGGAGTCGTCTCGTCGAGCCCGGCGACGAGGTGGCCGGGCTCCTCGTCGGCGCCCTCGGGCCGCAGGAGGCGCTGAGCTGGCTGCGCTCCACGGCGCACCCGCCGGCCCCTTCTGCGGTGCTCCCCGTCCTCGGGGCGGTCCCACGCGGTGCGGGGGACGACCCGTCGGAACGGGCGGGGGCACGTCGCCTCGCCGCGGCCGCCGACCGGTGGCGTGTGCGCCTCGACACCGTCGATCCGTGCCGCGACCTGCGCGCCCTCGGGTCCCTGGGCGGGCGACTGCTGGTGCCCGAGGCGGCCGGGTGGCCTGCCGGGCTCGACGACCTGGGGCCCGCGGCGCCGATGTGCCTGTGGGTCAGGGGAGCGGCGGACGTCGCCGCGGCGCTCGCCGGGTCGGTGGCGGTCGTCGGGTCGCGGGCGTGCAGCGCCTACGGCGAGTACGTGACGGCCGAGCTCGCGGTCGGCCTCGCGGAGGGCGGCCGCTGCGTGGTCTCCGGAGGGGCGTACGGGATCGACGCGGTGGCGCACCGTGCGGCGGTCGTCGCGGGCGGGACCACCGTCGCCTTCCTCGCCGGGGGTGTGGACCGGCTGTACCCCGCCGGAAACGCCGACCTGTTGCGGGCGATCACCGAGTCCGGCGCCCTGGTCAGCGAGGTGCCGCCCGGCAGCGCCCCCGCGAAGTCGCGGTTCCTCCAGCGCAACCGCCTCATCGCCGCGGCGACCCGGGCCACCGTCGTCGTCGAAGCCGCGTGGCGCTCGGGCGCGCTGAGCACGGCGCGGCATGCGGCGCGGCTGCTCCGGCCGGTCGGCGCGGTCCCCGGACCCGTCACAGCCGTCACCTCGGCGGGTTGTCACCGCCTCATGCGCGACGGCTGCGCGGTGTGCGTCACCGGTGCGGCAGAGGTGCTCGAGCTCGTCG
>JAEWQZ010000090.1 GCA_023460255.1 Actinomycetes bacterium | reverse complement strand
CTACCGGGCTGGGCACCGCCCTGACCCGCCGCACGGGCGAGGCGTGGGCTGGTGCGGAGGCGACCGCGGTGGCGTGGCTGGCCGCGATGCCCGACGACGACATCGGCGCGGCCGGTGCACGCGCACTTCTTGGTGCCGTGGACGACGCGTGGGCCGCGGACCTGGTCGACCGGGTGCCGACCGTCGCGACCCTGCTGATGCGCCCCCACGACCTGGAGCCGCGGTTCGCCCGCCTGGTCGCCGCAGCGAGCGGGCCGGCGAGCCTGGACCGGGTCGATGCGGTCCGTGCCGCGTTCGCCGACCTGGGCCCCGCGGACCGCGCCTACCTGGCCCGGGTCGAGCCGTGGCTGGTCGGCAACCTCGACGGTGTCCCGTTCGCCACCCGCGCGGTCGCCAACCGCACAGCGGTGCATGCCGCCGTGGTGGACCTGGAGGCCCAGATCGCGGCGCATGACCCGCACGGCTGGGACTACGCGTGGCTGCCGGCCGCGACCGCGCGCCTGGAGACGTTCCGCGGCCTGCTGGACGACGACGCGCCGCTCTGGCGCGGCGGGCAGGAGACGACCGGGCGGCACCAGGTCGTCCTGTTCACCCCCGACCTGGACTTCCGTGGGTTGGACCAGACCCGGTTCGCCGAGGTCGTCGGCGACCTGGACGCTGCCGGCCATGTCGGGGTCCTGGTGCCCGGGACCGGGGCGAACATGGACACCGCATCAGGCCAGCACGACCGCGCGTTCGACTTCGTCAAGGCGTCGAAGGGGAGGGTCGCGATGGTCACCTGGATGGGTGGGGCGCTCCCGGAGGAGGTCTTCGTCGACGCCTTCTCGACCGCGTACGCCACCGACCTCGGCCCCCGCCTTGCCGCGTTCACCGCCGGGATGGACAGCCCCGCGGGGGCGCCGGTGACCGTACTCGGGCACTCCTACGGCGGATCGGTCGTCGGCGCGGCGGAGGCGGCCGGGATGCGGGCGGACCGTGTCGTGCACGTGGAGTCTGCCGGCATCGGACCCGGCGTGCACGGGGTGGAGGACTACGCCCACCCTGACACCGACAGGTACTCCATGACTGCCCCCGGCGACCCGATCGTGTACGCCCAGACCTTCGGTGGCCTCGTCCACGGCGGCAACCCCGACGCCCTGGCCGGCGTCACCCGCCTGGAGACCGGGTGGCTCGACGACCAGCACCGCGACCAGGGCATGGTCCAAGGCCCCGCCTCCCACAGCGGCGTCTTCGAACCGCGGACCACCGCGTGGAGGAACATGTACAACGTGATCATCGGCGGCACCATCAGCGTCTACGCGCCACCGACTGTCAAGGCCGGGATGGAGCATGGTGAGCTGGTCTACCCCGCCGAGGACCCCACCTACGTCCCGCCCACCATGGAGGTCCCGTGAACGCCCGAACGGGCCGGCTGGCCGCGGTCGTGAGCATCGCGGCCCTCGCGCTGGCAGGGTGCAGCACCGGCCCGTCCCAGGAGGAGATCATGACCAGCAACACTGAAGCCCGCGCCGAGATCCAGCGCCTGGTCGACGAGGCGGTCGAGGTCGTCCTCGCAGCCACCGCCGACCTGGAACCCGAAGAGGTCACCGGCGGCGTCCACGAGTCCTGGTCGGCCTGCTCCGACGCCCCGTACGGCCCGAGCGACCCGCCCGAGTCCGTCACCTGGCGGTACTACCGGTCGTTCCGCACCCCGCCCGAGGCCGACACCGCCGCGCGGGTTGCCGAGCTCGCCGCGGTGTTCGTCGAGCGCGGGTGGACCACGCGCCAGGGCACCGTCAACGATTTCCAGCGAATCGAGGTGTTCGGCAACGGCGACGGCTACGTCCTGGAGGTGACCGGTCAGCTCGCCGACGACGACGAACCCCCCTACCTGTATGTGGAGGTCCTGTCCCCGTGCGTGCCCACCCCACCGGACCTGGAGTGGTGAAGCGGACGTGGACGAGCGAGTGAACAGGTACAAGATCGCCTGCCAGCGCGCTGCCCGGACCGCCCGCCACGCCACCGAAGGCCTCACCGTCCCCGCCGGCCACCCGCTCGACGGAACCCTGAGCACCCTCCAGGACGCGTGGGTCTCCCCCTCCTGGCAACGCCAGGACTACCACGCCGCCATCGACGGGCTGTCCCACCGCCTCGCCGGCGCCTTCGGCCACGCCGCCGCCGACCTCACCCACGCGGCCGCCACCGAACCCGACACCGTCGACACCGACGACCCGTCGCAGGCGTGGAAGGCATGGTTCGACACCCACGGATCGAGCCGATCGCGCGCCGTCTGAAGGCACCCCGGGTCACCACCCCCTGGGTCGCCGGGGTGCCGTGGCGTGCGGAGCGTCGGACGGGGCCTTACCGCGCGTCGCCGGCGGCCAGAGGTTCGAGGATGTCGCGCACCTGCGCGGCGCTCGGGACGCGACCGGACAGGACGACCTGCCCGTCGACGACGAGCCCGGGCGTGCTCATGACCCCGAAGCCGGCGATGGCGGCGTAGTCGGTGACCTTCTCGATCTCCGCGTCGATGCCGAGCGCCTCGACCGCCTCGCGCGTCGCCTTCTCCAGGTTGACGCAGTTGCGGCAGCCCGGGCCGAGGACCTTGATGTTCATGACGACCTCCGTCTCATGTGTGCTCGGGTCAGGACGCGCGCCGAGCGGGAGCTAGAAGACAGCGTTGACGACGACACCGACGACCATGATCGCGACGGTGACCGTGCCGAAGAACAGGGCGAGCAGGGGGGGCTTGAGGATCCGCCTGAGCAGGATCGCCTCCGGGATGGACAGCGCAACCGTGCCCATCATGAAGGCCATCACCGTGCCGGTGGCCATGCCCTTGACCCACAGCGCCTCGGCGATCGGGATGACCCCGGCCGCGTTCGAGTACAGCGGGACGCCGACGACCGTCGCGACCACGACCGCGAACGGATTGTCCGGCCCGGCATAGGTGGCGAAGAACTCCGTCGGTACCCAGCCGTGCACCCCCGCGCCGACGGCGACGCCGACGACCACCCACCGCCACACCCGGCCCACGATCTCGCGGGTCTCCTCGAGGGCGGCCTCGACGCGTTCGGCGAGCGTCGGGCGGTGCCCGTCGGCCCCGAACGCGGCCACGCGCGCGGCGAACACGAAGTCCTCGACCCACCGATCCAGGTGCAGCCTGGAGAACACCCAACCCACCGTGACGGCGATGATCAGGCCCGCGCCGATGTAGGCGGCGGTGAGCTGCCAGCCGAACATGTCCGCGAGCATGACGACCGCGACCTCGTTGACCAGCGGCGAGGCGACGACGAACGCGAAGGTCACGCCCAGCGGCACGCCGGCGGCCACGAAGCCGATGAACAACGGGATCGACGAGCACGAGCAGAACGGGGTGACCGCGCCGAGCACCGCCGCCATGCCGAGGGCGAGCCACAGGGGCTTCCCCTCGAGGAACGTCCGCACACGCTCGGGACGCAGGGTGGTCCGCAGCATGCCGATGAGGAAGATCATCCCGACGAGCAGGAGCAGGATCTTCACCACGTCGTAGGCGAAGAAGCTCACCGAGTCCACGAGCCGGTGGGAGAGGTCCAGCCCGAGCCAGTCGCCCAGGACGACGTCCCACGCCACCTCGTTCAGGGCGAAGAGGCCCGCCCAGAGCCCCGCCGCCCCCAGCAGCGCCGCGACGAGGCGGCCCGAGCGCTCACGGGTCGCCGGCGCCGACGGGGCGTTCACGGCCGTCCGCTCCCCCGGCCGCCGGGCAGCGCGTCGGCCAACCGCGAGAGTGCGTCGTCCGCGAGCGCGTAGTCGATCCACCGGCCGCGACGCGTCGCGGTGACGAGCCCCGTGTCGCGCAGCACCTTGAGGTGGTAGCTGAGCAGGTTGGCCGGGACGGGCACGCGCACCCGGATGTCGCACACGCAGCGCGGGGACTCCCCCAGCTCCTCCAACACCGCCCAGCGGACCGGGTCGGCGACGGCCTGCAGGAGCTCGATCCGCTGCTCGCGGGCGAGCCTCATTTCAAGCGCGCTTGAACCAGTCACAGTCGAAACGTACGGCTGGCGGCGCGCCGGGAACGGGGACGATCGTCCCCGGTGACGTCCCGGGTCAGGGGTACGTCCAGGCTTGAGCAGCCGCCGTCACGGCTGCGGGTGGGCCGCCGGCAGCGCCGTCGTCCAGCCCGCCGCGCGGAGCGCCGGCACCACCCGCGCCACCGCGTCGACCGTCCCCCTCCGGTCGCCCCCGCCGTCGTGCAGGAGGACCACGCCGCCCGGCGTCAGGCCGCCCATGATGCGGTCGACGAGCACGTCGGCACCCGGGGCCAGCCAGTCCTCGACGGCGAGCTGCCAGC
This sequence comes from Actinomycetes bacterium, assembly GCA_023460255.1. Lineage (GTDB taxonomy): Bacteria > Actinomycetota > Actinomycetes > Actinomycetales > Cellulomonadaceae > Actinotalea. The sequence goes on along the minus strand of JAEWQZ010000090.1, from coordinate 2,987 downwards.
CGAGGGGGCGCATGCCGAGCTCGGCGGCGACCTCGATCGCCGCCCCCCAGTGCCCGAACGGCGCCCGGAACCACGGCGCGGGCGCTCCCGACGCCTCGGCGATCAGGGCCGACGTCGCGGCGAGGTCCTCGCGCACCCGCGCCGGGCTCCACTCCGCCATGTCGTCGTGGTGCATCGTGTGGTTGCCCAGCACGTGGCCGGCCCCGGCGATCCGGGCCGCCACCTCGGGGTGCGTGCGGACCTGGTCGCCCACCAGGCAGAACACGGCAGTGACGTCGAGCTCGGCGAGGAGGTCGAGCAGCCGGTCGGTGTCCGGCGGGTTCGGGCCGTCGTCGAACGTCAGGCAGAACGTCCGGCCCGGCTGGTCCGTCGTCGTGACGACCTCCACGCGTCAGCCCGCCAGCGCCTCGGCCACGGCGTCGTACGCAGGCCGGACCGTGTAGTCCATCTCCGTCAGCGTCGCCGCACCGAACCCGGTGAACCAACCGGGCACCCACGAGTACTTGTCCGTGAAGCCCCAGACGGTGATCGAGCCGCACCCCTCGACGGCCAGGCAGCCCTCGATGACGTCGCGGTAGTGCTCGGCCTGCTGGGTGAGCTGCTCGGGCGTCGGCTCCCCGTCGAGCTCCATGCGCACGTCGAGCTCGGTGATCGCCGTCGCAAGCCCGAGGTCGGCGAAGCTCTGCAGCACCGTGCGCACGCTGTCGCCGGGCGCGCCGTACTCGAGGCTGAGGTGCGCCTGCGCGCCGAACCCGTGCACCGGCACCCCCTGTGCGAGGAGATCCTCGGCGAGCGCGAGGTACGCGTTCGTCTTCGCGTTCACCGTCTCCGCGTTGAAGTCGTTGAGGAAGAGCAGCGCGTCGGGGTCGGCCTCGTGCGCCCAGCGGAACGCGTCGGCGACGATCTCCGGCCCCAGCTCGCGCAGCCAGATGTTCTCCTGGGTGCGCAGGTTGCCGCTGTCGTCGATGATCTCGTTCGCGACGTCCCACTGCTGGATCCGCCCCGCGTACCGACCCACGACGGTGGTGATGTGCTCGCGCAGGATCTCGCGCAGCTCGTCGGGCGTGAAGTCGCCCTCCTCGAGCCACGTCGGGTTCTGGTTGTGCCACATGAGCGTGTGCCCGCGCACGTCCATCCCGTTCTCCTCGGCGAAGTCGACGATGTCGTCGGCAGCCTCGAAGGCGTACTCGTCGCGCTGCGGGTGCACGTACTCCCACTTCAGCTGGTTCTCGGGGGTGACCGAGCTGAACTCCGACCCGACCAGCGCGCGGTACGGCTCGTCGACGGTGAACGGGTCGTTGCCCGACCCGAAGTGGCCGCCACCCGCCGCGGCAGTGCCGATGACGACACCCTCGGGCGCCAGGTCGCGCAGCGGCTCGTGGTCGTCGAGCAGGGTGGGCGCAGCGGCCGCGCCGTCCCCGCCCTCGCCCCCGTCGGGCTGCTCCTCCCCCTGCTCGTCCGTCCCGGTGCAGCCGGCCAGCAGCATCGCCGCCACCGCTCCCACCACGACCAGCCGCCCCGGGCCACGCCCCAACCGTGCGCGCACCATGCCTCCCCGCTCGTCCCACGGCGGGTCCGGCCCCGCCGACCACCGATCATCCCGCACGCGTCGACCCTGGTGACGGGACGTCCGACGTGCGAACGTGGGCGCATGGTCCGCGACCACGCGACGGAGCGTGGCCGCGCCACGACCGGCGACGCCACCCTCGGTGCCCTGATGCGGATGTCCGCGGTCGGCGTCGCCACCGGCCGGGGCCCACGGACGCTCCGGACGAACGACGAGTTCCGTCGCATCACCGGCCGGTCGGCCGACCACCCCGGCGGGCTGCTCTGGCGCGACCTCGCGCCGACGGGGGTCCCGGACACGCTCGTCGCGGGCGTCCAGACGATGATGCGCACGGGCCAGCTCGCCGTCAGCACCTCGGTGCGGCGCCCCGACGACACCCTCGTCCCGGTCGCCGTGTTCGCCACGCTCCTGGACGGCCCGGGCGAGCCGTGGCTGGCGCTCCTCGTCGACCTCACCGACGACGTCTGGCGCGGCCGCCTCGCCGACCACGAGGCTGCCATCGTCTCGACGCTGCTCGACGACGCCCCCGTCGGGTTCGCCCTCTTCGACCGCGACCTGCGGTTCGTGCGCGTCAACCGGGAGCTCGCGGCCATGAACGGGCTGTCGCCCGCCGAGCACGTCGGCCGCCCGGTCTTCGACGTCGTGCCGGGCGTCAAGGGCTCGGCGGAGGCTGCCCTGCGCTCGGTCCTGGAGACCGGCGTCCCGCTGCGTGACGTCGAGGTGGTGGGCACCACCGAGGCCGACCCGGGGGTGCCGCACGTGTGGCTCGAGTCGTTCTTCCCCGTCCGGTCGCGCCCCGGCGCCCCCGTGCAGGGCATCGCCACGATCGCCAGGGACGAGACGACGATCCGTGCGCTCCAGGCCGAGGTCGCAGCCGCCGCCGACCGGCAGCGCACGGCGCTCGAGCAGCTCCAGCGCGCCCTCCTGCCGGATTCGCTCCCGCAGGTTCCCGGCTGGGCGCTCGACGCCCGGTACATCAGCGCATCGGACGAGGTGCGGCTCGGCGGCGACTGGTACGACGTCCTGTGGACCGGCTCCCACGTCGTCCTGTCGGTGGGCGACGTCGTCGGTCACGGGCTGACCGCCGTGGGTGCCATGGCGCACACGCGTGCGGCCGTCCGCGCCTACGTGTCCGAGGGCTACGGCCCCGGGGACGTGCTCACCCGGGTCGGCAGGCTGCTCCTCACGCCTGGGGTGAGCGCGTTGGCGACGGCTACGCTCGTTCGGCTCGACCCGGCCACCGGGGAGCTGGAGTACGCCAGCGGTGGGCACCCGTACCCCCTGGTCAAGCCGGCGCACGGCGACTCCTGGCTGCTCCAGGACGGCCAGGGCCCGCTCCTCGGCGCGGTGGCCCACGACTACGCGACCGCGCGCGCCCGCGTCCCCGACGGCGGCGCCCTCCTGCTGTTCACCGACGGCC
>JAEWQZ010000089.1 GCA_023460255.1 Actinomycetes bacterium | reverse complement strand
GCCGCGAGGACCAGGCGAGTGGGCGATGACATGCGGAGCGCCTCCGCGATGCGTCGGGTGCCCGGGGCGGTAGGAGGTTGCTCTGCGACGAGGAGGGCCTCCGTGAGGCCAGGTACCGCGGTGCGGGCGATAGCGAGAATGCTGTCGTCGCAGAACTCCGTCTCGGTCGGGCACCGCAGCACTGCATCGCCGATCCTCCCGAGAGTCCTGGGGCGCTCGCCAGAGCCGAGGTGGAGAAGGGAGAAGCCGTAGCGATCCTGGCGGTGGGCCTCAGACCTACCTTGGCCCAGCGGACGGCTGTGATCGGGCTTCGGCAGAGGCCGGACATACCAGCCCCGACGTTCGATCACGAGGAAGCCGAGACGTTCGTAGAGCCTGCGCGCCGAGCCGTTCTCGGCGAACACGTCGAGCGCGACGTCCGTGGCGGACGGGAACGCGTCGAGTGCGTGGACGAGAAGATCGGTTCCCAGGCCATGTCCTCGGTGTGCCGGCGCTACTGCCAGGTAGGCCAGGAGGGCGGAAATGCCATCGCCCCGCACGTCGGCGCACCCGACGATCGTCCCCTGTTCCTCGGCGACGACGAGTCCTTCAGGTCCAGGGTGCTCGCGTCCTTCGATGCGGTCGCGCAGGTGTGCCGCCGTGCCGGACTGCGCGTAGGCCGCGTACTGGCGGACCGGCTCCGGGAAGGTCATGCCGATCAACCCGGCGGCCTCGTCCGCGTCGTCCGGGACCATGGCGCGCAGGTTCATCGGCTCGCCCCCGGCCCATCGTCGTCTCGGGCGGCCCGCTCCACGTCGAGGTCGAGCATGACGTCACTCGGATCGGTCGCGACTCCGGTGCCTCGGATGGAGTTGGCAAGGGTGCGCGCAAGGATCCGCGCATCGAGGCTGAGGCTCTGGTGGCGCACGTACCAGACGTCCATGGCGAGGCGCTCGTCCCAGCTGCTCGTGTTGCGGCCGTTGACCTGCGCCCAGCCGGTAATCCCTGGCCTGACCGTGAAGCGCAGCCGCTCCTCTTGGGTGAACCACGGCAGGTAGCGGGGCAGGAGCGGCCGCGGGCCGATCAACGACATCTCGCCCCTGAGCACATTCCACAGTTGCGGCAGCTCGTCGAGAGAGGACCGCCGCAGGAAGCGGCCGAGCCGCGTGAGCCGTGCGGTATCCGGCAAAGGGCGTCCGTCGGCGTCGAGGGCGTCGATCATCGTCCGGAACTTGAGCAGCGTGAAGGGACGTTCGCCCAGGCCGGGGCGGATCTGCCGGAACAGCACGGGGCGGCCCATCGAGAGGCGGATTGCGACAGCGACGGCGGCCATGGGCAGAGCGGCGCACGCCAGCGCAAGCGCTGCGGTCACGGCTTCTCCTGCGCGGCGTGCATCGGTCATCCTTCGACCACCGGGCGGTTGGCGGTGGAGGCTGGCTCCCCGAGTGGGGCTCGGTAGGCCGGGAAGAAGGATGAGGGGACCCTCGCCTGATCGCCTACGCGCGCGGCATGCGCCTCGGTGAGTGAGAGGTAAGCCGCGCTGTCCGCAACCACATGCGCGACCCGGAAGGGCACCACACCGTCGCGGTCGAAGGAACGCTTGTACGCGAAGATCCCGTCCCCCGGCCGGCGCCCGCCTCCGAGGATGAACTCCGTGAAGCCCGCCGTCCGCCCGTACTCGATCACCGTGTGTTTGAGCAGGTCGTTGGGCGCAAGAGGGAACGCTTCGCGACGCGTGCCTCCGAGGTACGAGTAGAGGCGGCGCTCACTGGCCAGGACAAGTTCCGCCGAGACGAGAGCGCCCGTCGGGTCGCGCACTTCGGCGACGAGACACGTGCCACCGAGCGAGGAGACGAGGCGAGCAAAGAACTCCGGCCTGAAGCGATAGAAGTCGTCGGCGTTTCGACGCTCCATCGTGTCCGCGTACAGCCCGGCGAACTCATCGACGTCGGTGAACCGTGGCCTTATCGTTGCGGCTAGCCCGGCACGACGAGCCTTCGCAACGTTTTTGCGAACCTTGTGTTCGTAGTGGCGCCACTGGTCATCGGCGGGGCGCGTCAGGTCTACGACCACGTTCTCGGCGACGGTCACTGCCTCCAGACGTGGGGAAAGTGGCTGATCGATGCTGAGGCCGAGAGGCAAACGGCCGAAGTACGAGACGACATTGCGCGCCTCCATCCACTGCAGAAGGCCCTCCCAGAGCAGGCCGAAGCAAATGTGATCTCCGAACGGTCCGCCGTAGCCGTAGGGAGAAGTGGCGTCCCACAGATCCTCGTGCTCAGACAGTGCAGTGGGAACGGGGCGCAGCACCAAGGGAAGGAGGGCCGTTCGTTCTGCAGATTGGGCGACGACCGCTCGGGCGGACTCACCTGGGCCGACAAGGAGCTCCACATAGCCCGGGTGAGCGAAAGGCTCCTGGCCCGTTGCGCGCCAGGCATCGAGCCACTGGAAGCGTTCGTTACCTTCGGGCGTGAGGACACGGACCTCGCATCCGGTCACGCGCGCAACACCCCCCGCAGCACGCTGACAACGCGCTCGACCTCGGCGCCCGTCAGGCCGGACCCGCTCGGCAGCGCCAGGCCCGTCGCGAAGAGGCGTTCCGAGACCCCGCCCCCGAACATCCGGGCACCCGCGAAGACGGGCTGCAGGTGCATGGGCTTCCACAGCGGCCGGGACTCGATGTCCTCGGCGGCCAGGGCCTTCATGACCTGCTCCGGCGTGGCCGCGGCCTCGTCCGGGTCGAGGAGGATGCACGTCAACCAGCAGTTGTCCTCGGCGTCGTCCCGGGTCGTGCCCGCCCTGCCGAGGAAGGTGACGCCCGGCGCGTCGGCGAGCGCCTCCGCGTACCGCGCCCGGATCTCCCGGCGCCGCGCCACCATCGCGTCCAGCCGGGTCAGCTGCCCTCGCCCCAAGGCGGCCAGGACGTTCGAGAGCCGGTAGTTGTACCCGACGTCCGTGTGCTCGTAGTGCGGCACCGGCTGCCGGGCCTGCGTGGACAGGTACCGGGCTCGCGAGACGAGCGCCTCGTCGTCGCTGAGCAGCATCCCGCCGCCGGACGTCGTGAGGATCTTGTTGCCGTTGAACGAGAGCACCCCGGCGCGCCCGAACGACCCGGCCGCACGCCCGTCGAGCGTCGCGCCGAACGCCTCCGCCGCGTCCTCCAGCAGCGGCACGCCCCGCTCGGCGAGCGCCGGCACCAGCTCGGCGTAGTCCGCGCACCGCCCGAACAGGTCGACGGTCATGGCCGCCACGACCTCGGTGCCCTCGCCGCGCAGCGCGTCCACCGCCTCGACCAACAGACCCGGGTCGACGTTCGCGTCGGACCCGGAGTCCACGAACACCGGCGCGGCCCCGCAGTACGCCACCGGCCAGGCCGTCGCCGCGAACGTCATGGACGGCACGACCACGGCCGTCCCCGGTCGGGCGCCCAGCCCCAGGAGGGCCAGGTGGATCGCCGCCGTGCCCGACGCCAGCGCGAGGGCGTGGCCCACGCCGACCCGCTTGGCGACCTCCCGCTCGAACGCGTCCACGTGCGGACCGAGCGGCGCGATCCACCCGGAGCGCATCGCGTCCGCGACGAAGCGCTCCTCGACCTCCGTCACGTCCGCCTTCGACAGGTGGATCCGGGTACCCGCCATGCCCTCAGGCTTCCACCTGCGCGCCGGAGGCCAGTGCACGCATCGCCCGGCGAGCCGCCTCGTGGTCGGCGCACGCCACCCGCGCCAGGGCTTCGGCGTCGAGGGCGTCCACACCCACCCCGGTGATGAGGGGGTTGGTGGTCACGCGGGCACCCTCGTCCGCGGAGAACAGGTCCTCGCTGAGCTTCTCGCCCGGGCGCAGCCCCGTGAAGGTGATCTCGACGTCGCGCCGACCGGACAACGCGATGAGGGTCCTCGCCACGTCGACGATCTTCACCTGCTCGCCCATGTCGAGCACCATCGTCTCGCCGTCCGACCCCATCGCGCCGGCCTCCAGCACCAGCTGGCACGCCTCGGGGATGAGCATGAAGTACCGCTCGATGTCCGGGTGCGTGATGGTCACCGGGCCACCGCGCTCGATCTGCGCGGTGAACAGGTGCACCACCGACCCGCGCGACCCGAGCACGTTGCCGAAGCGCACCGACACGTAGCGCCCCGGCTCCTGCCCGGCGAACGCCGCCGTGAGGCGCTCGGCAACCCGCTTGCTGCACCCCAGCACCGACGTCGGGTCGGCCGCCTTGTCCGTGGAGATGTTGACGAAGGCGCCGACCCCGACCTCGGCCGCCGCGGTGAGCACGTTGAGCGTGCCCAGCACGTTCGTCTTCCACGCCTCCAGCGGGAAGGACTCCAGCAGCGGCAGGTGCTTGAGCGCGGCCGCGTGGTAGACGATGTCCGGCGCCGTGGCGGCGAACACCTCCCGCATCGCCTCGACGTCGCGGATGTCCGCGAGGATCACCGAGTCGTCGTCGAGCAGGCCGTGGCCCACCAGGCTCAGCTGGGTGGCCTGCACCCCCGACTCGTCCCGGTCCAGCAGGTAGAGCTTCGCCGGCCGGAAGGCGGCGATCTGGCGGGCCAGCTCCGAGCCGATCGAGCCACCCGCACCCGTGACCAAGACCGTCTTGCCGTTGAGGTGCTCGCCGATGGCCGACGTGTCCAGCGTGATCTGACCCCGGCCGAGGAGGTCCTCGAGGTTCACGTCCCGCATGTCGTGGACCTGCGAGCGGCCGCTCATGATGTCGCGCAGCGGTGGCAGGATCAGCACCTCGAGGCCGGCGTCCGTCGCGCGGCGCGTCAGGTCACGCACGAGCGCCGCGTCCGCCGTCGGCAGCGCGATGACCATGGAGTCCGCCTGGGTCGACCGGGCGACGTCGGCGATGTCCTCCCGCGTGCCGCGCACGCGCACGCCCTCGACGACGAGACGCCGCTTCGACAGGTCGTCGTCGAGCAGGGCGACGGGCAGGAAGCCCGTGTCCGTGCCGTGCACCATGCGGCGGATCAGCTGCCGCCCGGCCTCACCCAGGCCGAAGACGATCACCCGCTTCTCGCCCGTGCGGTGCGTCGCGTTGCGGGTGCGCAGGCTCCGGATGAGGAACCGCGCCGCGAACATCAGGCTCACTGCGACGACCCCGCCGAGCAGCGGCACGCTCCGCGGCACGTAGACGGGCCCGACGACGAGCGTCCAGGCCGCGATCGCCACGGTCGTGGCGATGACCGTCCGGCCGATGTCGCTGGCCTCCTCGAAGGACCCACGGCTGTGACCCACCGCGTAGGGACCCGCGACGACACCGATGACGAGGTGGATGACCGCCGCCACCACCGCGACGAGCAGCGTGCCGGCGTGGAACGTCGGGCCAGGGGAGTAGTCGAAGCGCAGCAGGGTGGCCCCGAAGATGGCGACGACCCACAGGGTGCAGTCGACCGCCGCCCACACCCACTGGTGCAGGCGCAGCTGAGCGCCCACGGTGCGCGATCGCACGCGGCCACCCCCTTTGTCGACTCCCGAGCCCCCCGTGGGCTATCGACACGGCCGGGGCCAACCTTAGCCTCGCACCGCCCCGCCCGCCCGCCCGCACCACCAGCGAAACTTGCGCCCTTTTCACCCGGCCTGGACACCCCGTCACCCCGCGTGCGCCTTCACTTGATGTTCACGAAGGCCGATGTCGCAGGCATGAGGTGTGGATGAATCGCGGCAGCCTGCGCTGGCTGGTGATCGCCCTGGTGGTGATCGCCGGGCACGCCCTGCTCCCGTCCGGGCTCGCGCGGGACCTCGCGTACCTCGCGTTCGGCATCGGCGCCGTCCTCGTCGCAGCGCTCGGGATCCGGCGTAACCGGCCGACCGTGCGCCTGCCGTGGCTGCTGCTCGTCGCCGGCCTGGGCTGCTGGGTGGCCGGGGACCTCCTGTGGACGGTCTTCGACCACGTGCTGCACATCGACCCGTTCCCCAGCGTCGCCGACGTCGTCTACCTCGCGGCCTACCCGCTGTACGCCGTCGGGCTCAACCGCCTGTCCAAGGCGCGCAACCCGGGCGGCGACCCGATCGCCATGCTCGACGCCGCGCTCGTCGGCGTCATCGCCTTCGCCAGCATGTGGGTGCTGACCATCGGGCCGGCGTTCGAGTCGCCCGAGACGGACTTCTTCGACGCGCTCATCGGCGCCGCGTACCCGATCGGCGACGTCGTCCTGCTCGTGCAGCTCACCTACCTGGCCGGCGACACCCGGTTCCGCTCCGCGGCGCTGCGCATGCTCGGCGTCGCCCTCGCCGCCACGCTCGTCGCCGACGTCCTCTTCCAGGGCGCGGGGACCATCCCCTGGATCGACGACACCGGCACCCAGGTCGAGTGGCTCTGGCTCACCGGCTACGCGCTCATCGCGCTCGGCGCCGCGGACCGGTCCATGGCCGCCGCGACCCTCCCGCAGGTCCGCCCGACGATGACGGCCCGCGCCGGCATCGGCAAGCTCGCGTTCCTCCTCGTCGCACTCCTGGCGCTGCCCGGCACGGCCCTGCTCCAGTGGCTGGGCGGCGACGACCCCGACTCGGTCGAGCTCGCCGCCGCCGGGATGCTCGTCATCGTGCTCGCCGTCGTGCGGATGAGCATCATGACCCGCCAGCTCGTCTCCCAGGCCGACCGCCTCGCCGTCCTCGCCGAGGCCGACGTGCTCACCGGCCTGCCCAACCTCCGCCGGTTCACCTCCGAGCTGGGCGCCCGGCGCGGCGACGGCGGCCGCGAGGTGCCCGTCCTGCTCGTCGTCCTCGACAGGTTCGCCGAGATCAACGAGACCCTCGGGCACCGCGTCGGCGACGAGCTCCTGACCGCCGTCGCCGACCGGATGACCCGGCTCGTCGGGGACAAGGGTCTCGTGGCCCGGCTCGGCGGCGACAGCTTCGGCGTCGTCGTCCACGACTCCCAGGCATGCCTGGAGGACACCACCGTCTGCGCTGCGCACCTGCGCGACGAGCTCGGTGCGCCCTTCACGCTCTCCGACGTCAGCGTGTCCGTCGACGCGTACGTCGGCGTCGTCGTCGGGCCCGACGACGGCGCCACCGTCGCCGAGCTGCTCCAGCGGGCCGACGTCGCCCTGTCCGCCGCGCGCGGCCGCGCCGACCGCGTCGCGCGGTACTCCGGCCGGATGTCCTCCGACGGCGCCCTCACCCCGCACCTCATGAGCGAGCTGTCCGCGGCGCTGGACAACGGCGAGATCGTGCTGCACTACCAGCCGCAGGTGGAGATCACCACGGGCCGGGTGCACGCCGTCGAGGCCCTGGTGCGCTGGCAGCACCCCGTGCACGGGCTCCTCGCGCCCGCCGCGTTCATCCCCGCCGCCGAGCGCACCGGCCTCATCCGGCCCCTCACGCTCTACGTCCTCGACCGCGCCCTGTCCCAGGTGGCCCTGTGGCGCATGCAGGGCCGGTCGATGACCGTCAGCGTCAACATGTCCGCCCGCGACCTGCTCGACCCGGCGTTCGTGGACGACGTCCAGCTCGCGCTGCGGCGCAACGGCCTGGACACCCGCGCCCTCGAGCTGGAGATCACCGAGACCATGGCGATGGTCGACCCGAACCGTGCCCTCCAGGTGCTCGCCGGGCTCGCCGGGCTCGGCGTCGTCCTCGCCGTCGACGACTACGGCACCGGCTACTCCTCGCTCGCCTACCTCCAGCGGCTGCCCGTCCAGCGGCTCAAGATCGACAGGTCCTTCGTGCTCGGGGTGGTCGACGACGCACCCAGCGCCGCCATCGTGCGGTCCACCATCGAGCTCGCGCGCAACCTCGGCATGTCCGTGGTGGCCGAGGGCGTCGAGGACGACGCCACCCTCATGACGCTGCGGGACATGGGCTGCGAGGCTGCGCAGGGCTTCGGGCTCGGACGTCCGGTGCCCGCCGACAAGCTGCCCGCGCTCATCGAGGTCATCGAGACCCGCGTGCCGCGCGTCCTGCGGCAGACCGTGGCCGTCGGGCAGCGGGTGGTCTGACGCCGTGGGGCCGGGCTCCGGGGGCTTTGGTCCCGCGCGTGCGGCCGGGCGTCGCGGCTAGACAGGACGCAGGGCACTGCCCGCAGCGGCCGCGGCGCCGGAGTCCCAGGTCCGGCGCCGCGGTCCGTGGCGCGGTCCGGTGGCGCGGTCCGGCGACCGCGACCACGCTGAGGCGGATGATCACCCTCCTCGGCCACGACGTCGCCCACCGGGTCACCGGCACCGGGCCGGTCGACGTCGTGCTGGTGCACGGGATCGGCGTCTCGAGCCGCTACTTTGCGCCGCTGGCCGACCGGCTCGCGCGGGACGCGCGCGTCGTCCTGCCCGACCTGCCGGGCTTCGGCGGCAGTCCGCGGCCCGACGCGCCCCTGACGATCGCCGAGCACGCGGACGTCGTCCTCGCACTCGCGGACGCGCTGGGCCTGCGGCGACCCGTGCTCGTTGGGCACTCCATGGGCGCCCAGGTGGTCACCGAGGCCGCGGTGCGGGCGCCCGACGCGGTGGGCGGCGTCGTGCTCCTCGGGCCGGTGG
>JAEWQZ010000088.1 GCA_023460255.1 Actinomycetes bacterium | reverse complement strand
GCTCGGCGCCGGCGCCGCGAGCGCGTCGGCCACGTCGGCGGCGTCGGGCGGGAGCGTCGCGTGCCAGTGCCGGTCGGCGTCGGCCGCCCACGCGGGCACCTCCACCGGCCAGTCCGACGCGCGGGTGACGGTCCGGTAGTGCAGGTCGGCGATGCCGAACGCGGCGGCCTCGGTCAGGGTGACCCCCGGCTCGATCGCGTTGTGGTCGCTCCACCCCGTGGGTGCCGTCAGCGTGAGGGCGGCCAGCAGGCGGTCGCGCACCGCTGCCCAATCGGCGTCGGGTGGTGCCGGGACGAGGGCCCGGATCGGCTCGGGGGCCGGAACGACAGGAGCGGTGGTCGACTGGCTCACAGCTGCTCCTCCACGTCGAGGGCGTGCGCGCCGGACGAGCAGAACAGGCCGCGGCAGACGTCCACCTCGATGAGCTCGGTGGCCACGCCGGACGGCCCCGCCATGGCGAGCGACTCGACGGCGTCGACCTCGGGGAGCCCGTCGAGGAAGGCCGCGAGGGAGGACGCGTAGAGCGACCGGCCCCACCGGGTGGGCCGCTCGGTGCCGGGGTGCAGCCACGCCTCGAGGGCGGCCGTGACCGCGTCGAGCCCGATCAGCGCCGCGATGCCGCGCCGGAGGGTGATCACGGCCGTCACGGTGACCGGGACGTAGAGGGGGCACAGGACGGTGGGCGTCGCGTGCACGGCGGTCATCGGCGCGAGCAGGTCGGTGATCCGGCCGGACAGGCTGACCGACGGGCGGGGCGCCGGGTCCGTCGGTCGGTCGGGGAGGACCACCAGCCCGACCCCGCCCGGCGCGGTCACCCCGCCCGGGCCGGTGTGCGGCAGGCAGCGCACGGCCGCCACCTCGGGGAACGCGACCGCGACGAGCTCCTCGTAGTCCCAGCCGGTGACGGCGCGGCCGCGGTGCCTGGCCTGGCCCGACGCTCGGCGGCGGTACGCGTCGTCGTCCTCCGGGGCCCGCCCCCGCACCCCCACCAGGTTGGTGAGCTTCTTCACGCCGGGGACGGGGGTGAGCGTGCCCTTGATGGTCCCGGGCGGCAGCGCCGTCGCCGAGCTGGGGTCGGTGGCCGGGTCCGCGGCCGCGCTCACGAAGGTCGCCAGGACGGCGTCGGGCGTCACCGAGGTGAGCCGGCCGATGCGCTCGGGGGCCCCGGTGACCAGCCGCACCCAGCGGCCGCTCTCGGCGTCGGCCGCCGGGCAGCCCACCGCCCAGCCCGCCGGCGCGACGAAGCGCAGGATGCCCGACTCGCGGAGCAGGCGGGTGCCGTCGGCGACCGCGAGCTCCTGCCAGGCCGCGCCGTCCCACCACTCCCAGCGCGCCCCGGTGGGCGCCGTGCTCGAGCCGCACGGGGCGGCGGACTCGACGCCCAGCCAGACGGAGATGCTCGAGCCGGTCACCGAGTCGGGCACCTCGAGCCCAAGGGCGACCATCCCGGTGTGGCCCACCTCCGAGACGAGGCGCGTGAAGGGCGCGAAGGACCCGCTGCCGGTGCGCACCACGCGCGCCCAGCCGTTGCGGGTCTCGACGCGGCTCGCCGCCACCTTCGCCGTCGTGTAGGACAGCCGCACGGAGGACACCACCGGCGGCGTCGGGGGGACCGGCATGATCGGCTCGTTCCCCTTGACGGTCTCGGTGGCGAACGTGGCGATGTCCTCCTGGTACTTGGTCCAGCCGAAGTCGCCCTCCGCGAGGAACGCCCGCACGTAGTGGCCGCGCTCGCCGCCGATCTCGACGGGCTCGGACGCCACCGCGCCGCTCGCACTCACGCCGCTGAAGCCGGTGAGGGTGGAGCCCACGTCCTTGAGCAGCTGCCACTCCCCACCTTGGCGGCGCTGCCACTCGACCTTCGGCGTCACCGTCGTCGCCACGAGGTCCTGGAGGTTCTCGAAGGCGGTCTGGGCCTCCGCCGTCGCCTCGCTGCCCCACTCGGTCTGCAGGTAGTAGATCTGGTACTGCACCTGGTTCGACACGTAGTCGGAGACGCCACCCGCCGCGGAGGGCAGCACCGTGCCGCCGGAGAGCGTCTCGATGGCGATGCTGAGCGAGTCGAGCTTCTTGCCCAGGGCCTCGTCGCTGCGCAGGTAGAACGCGTCGCCGCGCTTGGCCGCGGCCCCGAACGGCTGGCACTCCTTGGTGACGTCGACGGCGCCGTCGTTGAGGTACGCCGCCTGCGGCACGATCCAGGACCGCTCGATGACCTCGATCTCGACGTTCGTGAACGACAGGCCGGTCGGCAGCGCCGCGCCGGGCGGGATGGCGACCTCCAGCCAGGGGTCGCCGGGGGTGCCCTCGGGGAGGCCGCACGCCGTGAGGAGCTCGACGCGCACGGTGGCGCCGGTGATGGTGCCGGTGGTCGTCTCCCCGAACGTGCCGTCGGGCCGCGGGTAGCGCCACTGGCCGGGGGCCAGCCCGGCGAGCGACCCGGCGTCGGCGAAGGTGAGGCGCAGGCCGAGACCGCCGTCGCGGAACGCCAGGGCGGGGCTGTAGAGCCGAAGGACGTGCGGGGCGGGCTCGCCCGCTCCCGGAGCCAGCGGGAAGGGCGGGCCCTCGGCGACGAGCCCGGGCAGCCCGGTCTCGTGGCCGCCCGGCACCAGGGAGCGGACGGCGACGACCGTGGCGCCGTGGGCCGTGAGCGCGTCGGCGGTCGCGTACCGGCGCTCCGCGCCGAACGCGTCCTTGCCGCCCCGCAGCACCGTGC
>JAEWQZ010000087.1 GCA_023460255.1 Actinomycetes bacterium | reverse complement strand
GCACCGGCCCGGCCCCCGCCCCGCGCCCGCGTCGCGGGCACCCACAGCCGCTCTTGGTGCTGGTGTGACAGGTGGGGCTGGAGTGACGTCACTCTGGTCACTCCGTGCGCATCTGTCACAGGTGCGGCGGTGCGTGCCCGCGCTGCACGAGGGCGCTGGACGTGCCGGGGGCGTGCAAGCCGCGCGTCGTCGGCGACACGAGCAGGGCAGGAGGTGGCGGCGATGGGACGTGCGCGACGGTGGTCGGCGGGCCTGCTGGCGGGTGCGCTGGTCCTGACGATGGCGGCCTGCCAGACGGGACGCGGCGGCGACGCGGGGGGCGGGGGCACGCCCGGCCCCGACGGCGGGGGCGCCCCGGACGGCGGCGACGAGGCCGGCCTGGTGCTCCAGGTGAGGCACGCCGGGGGCTTCGTGCCCATGGGCTACGACTTCCGCACGGTGCCCGCGCTGACCGTGTACAGCGACGGGCAGGCGATCCTGCCCGGCCCGATGATCGAGATCTATCCCGGCCCGGCCCTGCCGAACCTGCGCCGCGTCCCGCCCGACACGAGCGAGGGCGCCGACCCGAGCGTGCGCGTGGCCGCGATCCTCGCGGCGGCCGACGAGGCGGGCCTGCTCGCCCCCGCGCCCGACTACGGGATGCCGAACGTCACCGACCTGCCGACGACGACCGTCGCCCTCACCGTCGCCGGCGAGGTGTACGAGCACGCGGCGTACGCGCTCGGCTTCGGCGAGCCGAGTGGCCCGGACGAGGGCGTCGGCGCCGACGGGCTCACCGCCGAGCAGCGTGAGGCGCGGGCGACGCTGTCCGCGTTCCTGGCCCGGGTGGACGAGATCGTGGTCGGGGCCGGCCCGGACGAGGCCTACGCCCCGGAGCGGTTCGCCTACCTCGCCTACCCGGCCGGTGAGTGGGGCGGCGACCCGGCGCTGGTGCCCGGCGTCGTGCCCTGGCCGCTCGAGGCGTCGCTGGCCGACGCCGGAGCGTGCGCGGTGGCCGACGGCGAGGCGGGGGCCACCCTGGCCGCTGCGCTCGCGGAGGCCAGCGAGCTCACGCGGTTCGAGGACGACGGGACCGAGTACGAGGTGTTCGTCCGCGTCCTGCTGCCGCACGAGACGACCTGCGCGGACCTCGGCATCGGCTGACGCCCCGGGACCGGCTGAGCTCCGCCCCACCTCCACCGCCCTGCGACGCGGCCTGCCCCTGGACAGATCGCGGCGCTACGTACAGATGGCGGCGGCCGAGCGCCGCCATCTGTGCCGAACGCCGCAATCTGCGTGATGGGCGGGGCGGACGGGGGCGGGTCGGACGGGGGGCGGGGCGGACGGCAGGGTCAGAGGCGCGGCAGCACCATCTCCTTGACTTGCGCGCGCAGGACCTTGCCGAGCATCGACCGCGGCGTCTCGTCGATCTGCACGATCCGGCGCGGCACCTTGTACGCGGTGAGCTGGTCGCGGCACCAGTCGCGCAGGGTGTCCTCCTCGAGCGTCACCCCGGGCTCGAGCTCGACGGCGGCCACCACCATCTCCCCGCCCCGCTCGAGGGGCTTGCCGATGACCGCCGCGTCCACCACGTCGGGATGGGCGCGCAGCACGGCCTCGACCTCGGACGGCGACACGTTGAACCCGCCGGTGATGACGAGCTCCTTGGCCCGGTCGACGATCGTCGTGAACCCGTCGGGATCGACGGTGACGATGTCGCCGGTGCGCAGCCAGCCGTCCTCGGTGAGGGACTTCGCGGTCTCCTCGGGGTCGTTCCAGTAGCCGGCGAAGACCTGCGGGCCGTGCAGCAGCAGCTCGCCGGGCTCGCCCTGGTCGACCTCGCGCGTCGGGTCCTCGAGGTCGACGACCTTCATCAGCGTCGACGGGAACGGGACGCCGATCGTGCCCGTGCGCCGCGAAGGATGGAACGGGTTGCCGAGCGCCACGGGTGACGCCTCGGTGAGCCCGTAGCCCTCGACGAGCAGCCCGCCCGACACCGACTCCCACAGCTCGACGACGTGGTCCGGCAGGTTCATCGCGCCCGAGATGCAGAACCGGCACGAGCGCAGTGAGATCCCACGCTCCTTGGCGGCCATCGCGGTGCGCTCGTAGATCGGCGGGACCGCGCAGTACACGGTCGCGGGCGTCGTCCTCATCGCGTCGAGGACCATGCCGGCGTCGAACTTCGGGAAGAGGACGATGAGCGCCTGCTTGAGCACCCCGTAGGTGAGGTACAGGGTCATCCCGAAGCCGTGGAACATCGGCAGGATCGCGTAGAAGACCTCCGTGCGGTACTCCGCGCCGTGCATCCACGCCTCGCCCTGGAGGGCGTTCGCGTAGAGGTTGAGGTGCGTGAGCATCGCGCCCTTGGGCCGGCCCGTGGTGCCCGACGTGTACTGGATCGCCGCGAGGTCGTGCACGTCCGGGGCCGGGTGGGCGGGGTCGAGCCGGCCGTGGCCCAGCAGCGTGGACCACCGGATCGCGCCCGGTGCGTCCTCGGTGAGCGACGCGCGCGTGCGGCGCAGGCTCGGCACGGGCAGGCTCAGCGCGAGGCGCTTGACGGCCGGGAACGCGTCGAGCAGGTTCACGGCGACGACGTGCCGGGGGGCGACGTCGGCCGGGAAGGCCCGGATGGCCGCGACGGTCTTGTCCCACGCGATGACGACGTGCGCGCTGTGCGACTCGAACTGGTGGCGCAGCTCGCGCGAGGTGTACAGCGGGTTGTGCTCGACCACGACGGCGCCCAGGCGCAGGACGGCGTAGAAGGCCACCACGTGCTGCGGGCAGTTGGGCAGGATCAGCGCGACGCGGTCACCGGCGCGCACGCCGAGCCGGCGCAGGCCCTCCGCGGCGCGGGCGACCTGGTCGCCGAGCTCGGCGTAGGTGGTGCGCCGGCCGAAGAACTCCAGCGCGGGGTGGTCGGCGGCCTCGGCGACGGAGCGCTCGAACATCGCGGTGAGCGGCTCGGTGGGCAGGTCGATCTCGGCGGGCACGCCCGGCTGGTAGCTCGCCACCCACGGCGGCACATGATCAGGCACGAGTCGAGCGTACGACCGCGGCAGGGCGTGGGGGTGGGCCCGCGCGTCGACCCGTCCCGCCCTCCCCTCCCGCACCCACCTGACGCAGATTGCGGCGCTAGGTACAGGTTGCGGCGGTCGGGCGCCGCGATCTGTACGTACCGCCGCCATCTGCGGGGGGGGCGGGGTGGGCAGGGCGGGGGGCGGGGTGGACAGGGCGGGGGGCGGGGTGGGCGGGTGGACAGGGCGGGGTGGGGCCGCTCGCCGTCGTGCGATAGTGGCGCCAGCCGCCGACGCCGCGGAGGAGCCGATGGTCCACCCAGCGCCCCCGGTCGTCCTGACCCCCGACGACCGCGCGCTCCTGCTCGACGCCCTCGCGGAGATCGGCGCGGCGACCAGCGTGGACGCCTTCGCGCAGGCCGTGTGCGTGCAGCTGCTCGACCTCGTGCCCGGGATCAGCACGTCGTACAACGAGCTCAACGTCCTCGCGGGGCGGGCGGCCGCCGTCATCCACCCCGACCCCGGCCGGGCCTGGTTCGAGCGGTACACGCCGGTGTTCCAGGAGACGATCGCCGACCACCCCGTCCTCGCGCACATCGAGGCGACGGGCGACGGCGGCCCGCTGACCTGGGACGACGTCGACCCGGCGGGGACGTTCACGGCCACCCGCCTGTTCCGCGAGTTCTACGAGCCGAACGGGATCCGGTCCCAGCTGGTCGTCACGCTGCCGGCGCCGCCGGGGATCCTCGTCGGCCTGGCGGTCAACCGCGACGGCGCCGGGTTCGACGCACGCGAGCGGGCGCTGACCGCACACCTGCGGCTGCACCTGGTCAACCTCTACCGGCTGGTGACCGCCGGCGACGGCGCGGCGCGGTCGTGGGCGGCGCTGGCCGCGGACGGCTGGTCGGTGCTGCTGGTGGACGACGACGGCGTCGTGCTCGAGTCCAACCCGGTCGCCGTCGCGGCGGGTGCGGCGGCGGGGGTGGACCTCGGGGTCGGGGCGTCGGTGGCGTCGCTGGTCATGCGGGCGCCGCGGGCCGACGAGTACTGGCAGGTGACCCGCCGCGACCCGGTCGCGCTGGAGGCGGCGTCGCTCGAGCTGCGGCTGGTGCCGCAGCCCGTGGGGCCGCACCTGGTGTGGCTGCGCCCGGCGGCGGGTGTGACCGTCGACGCCGTGCAGGGGCTCGGGCTCAGCCGTCGTCAGGCCGAGGTCGCGCTCCTGCTGCGCGACGGCCTGACGAACGCCCAGGTCGCACGGCGGCTCGGGATCGCCGAGGGGACCGTGCGCAAGCACCTCGAGGCGGTGTTCGACGTGCTCGGCGTGCGCTCGCGCGCGGGGGTCGTCGGGGCGCTCACCACTCCACGAGGCACACCACCGACGCGGTGACCGGTCGCCCGTCGTCCAGGGTGCCGATGAAGCCGACCTCCGCGATGCGGGCGTTCTCGCGCAGCGGCGCCCAGCCGGCCTCGGCGACGGCGTCCCACGTGCCGGAGCCGGAGACGTCGCCGTCGAGGTCGAAGGTGTTCGAGCCGGAGCGCAGGGCGATGTCGCCGTCCTCGTCGTTGCCGTCGCCGCCCGTGGAGTCGACGGCGATCGTGGCGCTGACCTCCTCGGCGCGCAGGTCGAGGACCTCCTCGCCGTCGAGGCGCTGGAACACGCACTGGCCGCCGTTCAGCGGGTACTCGGCGGTCTCGACGAGCACCCAGCCGGTGGCGAGGTCGGCCTCGGTGGGACCGGAGCCGGGGCCGGAGTCGGAGTCGGAGTCGTCGTCGGAGTCGGCAGGCTCCTCGTCGGGGGGCTCGTCAGTGCCGTCGGCGTCGTCCTCCGCGGCGGGCGCCTCGGGCTCCGGGTCGTCGTCGCCCGAGCCGGAGCACGCCGTCGTCAGCAGCAGGGCCGCGAGGACCACACCGATCTTTCCCGCCCGGAGTCGTGTCATATCGGCACGGTAGGCGGCCATGATCGTCCGCCACCATGGGTCGATCCGCGTAGTCGACCCGTGGTCAGGCCGTGCGGCGCCGCGTGCGGAAGGATGGTGGGGACGACGGGAGGCGTGACGATGACCGACGACCAGTGGGGGCTGATCGCCGCGGCGGTCGTGCTCGTCGCCGGTGCGGTGCTGGCGCGGCAGGTCACCCGCGCTGCGGCGCGCGGCAGCCTCCGGCCGAACCACGTCGCCGGCATGCGGACGTCGGCGACGATGTCCTCGCCCGAGGCGTGGCAGGCCGGGCATCGGGCGGCGCTGCCGTGGACCGATACCGCGGCGGCGGGCTGCCTGGTGCTGGCCGTGGCCGCGGTCCTGCTGATGGTCGCGGACGTCGGCCTGGGGTGGAGCCTGGGTGTGGTGACGGTCGGGGCGGTGCTCCTGCTGGTGGGTGCGCTCGGCGGCGGGCTGGTCGCGCACCGGGTCGCGAAGCGGGTGCGCGCGGGCCGCTGACGCGCGGGC
>JAEWQZ010000086.1 GCA_023460255.1 Actinomycetes bacterium | reverse complement strand
GTGCGGTTGACGACGGCCATCACCGCCGGCCGGTGGGCCGCGAGGACGCGGCCGCGCAGCCGGAGCGGCACGGAGCGCGGAGGCACCCCCGGGGTGGGGGCGTCGTCACCGCGGTCCGTCACCGCCGGGTCACCAGCCGTTCGTGGTCTGCTCGGCGCCCCGCTCCCGTGCCGGCCGCGCTTCGGCCGACGCAGCCGCCTCCTGCTCGGCCTCGGCGTTCGCCGCGACGGCGGCCCGCTCCTCGGCGGCCAGCTCCGCTCCGCGCTCCAGGACCACCCGCACCGCCTCGTCGGGGTCGTCGACGAGGCGGATCAGCTCGAGGTCCACCTCGTGGATGTTCCCGTGGGCGACCACCGACTCGCGCAGCCAGTCGAGCAGCCCGCGCCAGTAGTCGCTACCCACGAGGACGATCGGGAACTCGGTGACCTTGTGGGTCTGGACGAGGGTGAGCGACTCGAAGAGCTCGTCGAAGGTGCCGAACCCGCCCGGGAGGACGACGAAGCCCTGCGAGTACTTCACGAAGCAGGTCTTGCGGGCGAAGAAGTACCGGAAGTCGACACCGAGGTCGACCCACTCGTTCATGCCCTGCTCGAACGGCAGCTCGATGCCGAGACCGACGGACAGACCCCCGGCCTCCGCCGCGCCACGGTTGGCAGCCTCCATGATCCCGGGACCGCCACCCGTGATGACGGCGTACCCCGCCTCCGCGAGGCCGCGCCCGACCGCCATCGCCATCGCGTACCACGGCGCGTCCGGCTTCGTCCGGGCGGACCCGAAGACGCTCACCGCCGGCCCGACCTCCGCGAGCGCCCCGAAGCCCTCCACGAACTCGCTCTGGATGCGCATGACCCGCCAGGGGTCGCCCCGCAGCCAGTCCGTGTCGTCGTTCGGCGCCAGCAGGCGCTGGTCGGAGGTGGTGCGCGGGACCTGCTGCCCGCGCAGCGTCACCGGGCCCTTCCGGTGCGTCGGCCTGTCGTCCCTGCCGGGGTCGTCGATGCTCATGCCCCGACTCTAGGAGGTGAGCCAGGCACGCAGCCCGTCGATGCACGAGTGCAGGTGGGCGACCGGGCACCGTTCGTCGTCGGCGTGCGCCAGCAACGGGTCGCCCGGGCCGTAGTTCACGGCCGGGATGCCCAGCTCGCCGAAGCGGGCGACGTCGGTCCAGCCCACCTTCGCGGCCGGCGGCCGCCCCGACGCCGCGGTGACGGCCGCGACGAACGCGGCCAGGGCGGGCCGGTCCAGCCCCGGGCGGGCGCCCCCCGCCACGTCCACGACCTGCACGTCGTGGCCGTCGAACACCTCTCGCACGTGGGCCTCGGCCTCCTCGACCGAGCGCGCCGGCGCGAAGCGGTAGTTCACCGTCACCACGCACTCGTCGGGGATGACGTTGCCCGCGACCCCGCCGCGGATGCCGACGGCGTTGAGGCCCTCCCGGAACACCAGCCCGTCCACCTCGACCTCGCGCGCCCGGTAGGCGGCGAGCGTGGCGAGCACGGGGGCGGCCGCGTGCACCGCGTTGACGCCCCGCCACGCCCGCGCGGAGTGCGCCGCGACGCCGTGCAGGCGTACCTCCGCGCGCAGGGTGCCGTTGCAGCCGCCCTCGATGGCGGCGGACGTCGGCTCGCAGAGGACCGCGACGTCGGCGGCCAGCAGCTCGGGCCGGGTCCGGGCCAGGCGACCGAGCCCGTTGCGCTCGGCCTCGACCTCCTCCTGGTCGTAGAAGACCCAGGTGACGTCCCGGGTGGGGGCGCTGAGCTCGGCGGCCGCGGCGAGCTGCACCGCGACGCCGCACTTCATGTCGACGGACCCGCGGCCCCAGAGCACGGCGTCGGGGCCCTGACCGACGACGCGGGACGGCAGGTTCCCCGCGACGGGAACCGTGTCGAGGTGCCCGGCGACCACGACGCGCTCGGGCCGGCCCAGCTCGGTGCGCGCGACGACGGCGTCGCCGTCCCGCAGCACCGTCAGGTGGGGCAGGGCGCGCAGCGCGGTCTCGACGGCGTCCGCCAGGCGGGCCTCGTCACCGCTCACCGACGGGACGTCGCAGATGGCCCGGGCCAGCTCCACGAGGTCCCCCGACAGGTCGAGCTGGTCCATGGCGCCAACCCTATCGACCGGCCGTCGCCCCCCGCCCCGCAGCCCACCTCGCCCGCCCCGCCCCGCAGCCCGGCCCGCCCCTCCCCGCAGCCCACCCCGCAGCCCACCCCGCAGCCCACCCCGCAGAGTGGAACGATCCGAGGGTCCAGGCCCGCAGAGTGGAACGATCCGACAGCAGATCGTTCCACTCTGCGGAAGGCGGCGCGCGGGCGTGGCGCGTGCGCACGGGGCCCGCCGCCGGCCGCCTCTAGGCTGACCCCCATGACCGCCCCTGCCACCCAGCCGCGGACGGCCTGGGGTCACGGACTGGCCACCGTCGCGGCGGACGGCACCGTGCTGGACACCTGGTACCCGGCCCCTGCTCTCGGCGCCCCCTCCGACGCACCCGACGTCCCCGACGACCTGCGGTCCGCCGCCCGGCCGGACGAGGCACGCCGCGTGCGCACGGTCACCGTCACGACGCGGATCGACCTCGACGCCCCGCCCGAGGACGTGCCCGACGCCTACCTGCGCCTCCACCTGCTCTCGCACCGCCTCGTCCGGCCGCACGGCCTCAACCTCGAGGGCCTGTTCGGCGTCCTGCCCAACGTCGTGTGGACGGACCGCGGGCCGTGCTCCCCGGAGGGCTTCGAGGAGGTTCGCGCCAGGATGCGCACGACCGGGGTCGTCGTCACGGTGCTCGGCGTCGACAAGTTCCCGCGGATGGTCGACTACGTCGTCCCGTCCGGGGTGCGCATCGCCGACGGCGACCGGGTCCGCCTGGGGGCCCACCTCGCCGAGGGCACCACCGTGATGCACGAGGGCTTCGTCAACTTCAACGCCGGCACCCTGGGGGTGTCGATGGTGGAGGGGCGCATCTCGCAAGGCGTCGTGGTCGGCGACGGCAGCGACATCGGCGGCGGCGCGTCGATCATGGGCACCCTCTCCGGCGGCGGCCGGATGACGATCGCCATCGGTCGCCGCTCGCTGGTGGGCGCCAACGCGGGCCTGGGCATCTCGCTGGGCGACGACTGCGTCGTGGAGGCGGGGCTGTACCTGACGGCGGGCGCCAAGGTGCGGGTGCTCCCTGCCCCGGGCAGCGGGGACGAGCCGCACGTCGTCGCGGCGCGCGAGCTCTCCGGACGCGACGGCCTGCTGTTCCGGCGCAACTCGGTGACCGGGGCGATCGAGGCCCTGCACAGGCCGGGCGTCGGCATCGAGCTCAACCCGGCCCTGCACGCGAACTGAGCGACGGTGCCCTCCCGCCCCGTCCCCCCGGCCCGGTTCGACCCGGTGCGCGGCGGGACGCCGGCCACCCGGCCACCTGCGGCACCGGCGTCCGCCACGCCGCAGCCCCGGCC
>JAEWQZ010000085.1 GCA_023460255.1 Actinomycetes bacterium | reverse complement strand
GAGCCGGGCTCAGGTGTCGACAGTGCCACCCTCGGTCGCGGCGTCGTCCTCGCCCTCAGGAACGGGGGCGGACTGCGCGGTGTCCTGGAGCACGTAGACGTACCCGTTCACGACGGTCTCGGCGTCGCCCTCGAAGACCTCGGGCTTCCCCCCCGACGGCGCGGACGGCCGCTGGCCCTCGACGGTGAGCCCAGTGACGACGAACAGGCGCTGGAACTGCTGCGCCAGCTCGACGAAGCGGACCGTCGCGTCGTAGGTGCCGAGCACGGTGATCGAGAACGGCACCGCGACGAAGCCGTCGATGCCCGTCACCTGCGGCGTCCCCGTCGGGGCCTCCTCCGCGGCGTCCTCGCCCTCGGAGTCCTCGGACTCCTCGGCGGCCGGCGCCGGGTCGGCGGGGGCACCGGCGAGGAACGGCTCCGGGGCGTCGTTGATGACCGACACCACGAACACGCCCGCCGACGCCGCAGCGGCGGCGATCTCGCGGATGAAGGCGGGCTCGTCGTCCTCCGGCGGCAGCTGCACGGCGATCTCGGCGATCTCGGCCTTGTACTCGTCCAGGTGCTGGAACTGCTCACGCAGCTCGTTCAGCCGGCGCTGGTGCGCGACGTTCTGCATCTCGACGCGCTCGGCGTCGTCGCGCGCCTGCTGGGCAGTCTCCATCTGCGGACCGACGCCGACCATCCAGGCCAGGACCAGGATGAGGATCGACACGAACGCGGTCCCGATGACCCATGGGGTCGCCTTGGGCATCTTCATCCCTGGGCCTCCTCGTCCTCGGTGTCGGTGGCGTCGTCGGCCGCCTCGTCCTCGGGCTGCTCCACGAACCGGTTGGCCAGCACCTCGGGGAGGACCTGGACGTAGCCGATCACCTCGTACACGGGAACCATCGTCCCGTTCACGTCACGCTCGCCGATCTCGACGGAGGTGACGAAGGCGTCGGTGAAGCCCGGGATCGACTCCAGGCCCTCGATCCAGGCGGCGGAGTCCACGACCGTCGCCGAGCGCCCGACCCAGGCCAGCGTCCCGAGGTACTCGTCCTCGAGCAGCAGCGGGTTCGACGGTGCCGTCAGCTGGGCGGTGGGCGTCGAGCCGAAGAACTCGATCTTCTCGAAGGCGACGCCGCGCGGCGCGGTCGCCATGAGGCTGCGCAGGAAGGGCGCCCACATGACCTCGGTGGAGGTGCCGAGCAGTCGCGCCTGGGTTGCTCGCTCGAGCTGGCCGAGGACCTGCGGGACCTCCGCGAACTCGCGTTGCGCGTTGAGCAGCCGGGTGGACTCCCGCTCCTGCTCCGCCAGCTCCTCCTCAGCAGCCTGGACCTGCAGGCCGGCCCAGAAGTAGCCGGCCACGCCGAGCGCGAGAACCGCGACGAGCACGAGGGCCAGGACCCGCTTGAGCGTGGCCAGCGAGCGCGAGGCCCGGATCTCCGGGGGCAGCAGGTTGACCTGCGGCACCGACGGCGCACCCGGTACGAGGGGGCGCCCCGGGTGGCCCGCCTGCCGCGCAGCCGGTGCGTGTGTGGTGGTCATGCGACGTCTCCCAACGCGAGGCCGACCGCGACGGGCAGGGCGTGCGACACCTGCGCCAGCCGGTCACCGGACGGCAGGCCCGACGACGACGTGACGTTCGGCGGGTCGCCGTAGGTGACGGTGATCCGCGCGGCGTTCGACAGGTACTGTCCGAGGCCGGTCAGGCGCGAGCCGCCGCCCGTGAGGACGGCCACCTCGGCAGCCGCGCCCGGGTTGTTGGCGGCGTAGTACACGAGCGTGTTCCGCACGGCGTCGACGAGGTTCTGCGTCGCCCGGGTGACGCTGTCCGCGGCTGCGCGCAGCTCCGGTGGCACCGCCATCCCGACGCCCACGTGCCGCTTGAGCTCCTCCGCCTCGCTGGCGGGCAGGCCGAGCTCGTTCGCGATCGTGTCCGTGGCGTCCTGCCCGCCGGTCGGCAGGATCCGGACGAGCCGCGGCACGCCGTAGGCCATGACGACCACGACGGTGACCCGGGCGCCGATGTCCACCAGCGCGGCCACCTGCTGGCCCAGGCCGCTGAAGGCGTGGAACCTCGCGAGGGCGAAGGCCGTCAGGTCGACCATCATCGGCCGCAGGCCGGCCGTCTCGGCGGCCGCGGTGTTGGCGTGCACGGTGTCGCGGGTCGCGGCCACCAGCAGCCCGTTGACCATCGCCCCGGACGGTCCGTCGAAGGACGTCGTCGGGTAGTAGTCCAGCAGGACGTCGTCCACGGCCACCGGCAGCATGTCCTGCACCTGGAACGGCAGCGACGAGCGCAGCTGGTCCATCGGCATGGCCGGCATGGACAGGTCGCGGACCATCACCCGCTGGTTCCCCACGCCCAGCACGACCTCGCGGTGGCTGAACTTGAAGTCCCGCCAGAGCTGGCGGATCGCCGTGGCCACGGTCTGCGGCTCGGCGACCTCGCCGTCGCGGACCGCGCCGAGCGGCAGCGGCACCTGGCCGAACTTGGTCACGGTGAGGGGCTTGCCGCGTGACGGCCCCCCGCGGCCGACGTCGACCTCGGCCGCGCGCACGGCCGTCGTGCCGATGTCGAGCCCGATGACGCGTGTCCTCGACACGTTCCACTCCCTCTCGGTGCGCTGTTGCTCGCCCGTCCGTACTGCTATCGGGTGAACGACGCGCGCGCTTGAGGGTCGCGACAGGGCGGATTGCCTAGGCCATGAGGGACAGGTACGCCGACCACAGGGACTCGCCGACGGCGACGCCGACCGCCGCCCCGAGGAGCATCCAGGGGCCGAACGGGACCTTGGACTTGCGGCCCGCCCGGCCGGCCACCATCAGGCCGATCGCGAAGAGCCCGCCGAGGAGGAACGCGGCGAAGGCGCCGACGACGAGCGCGCCCCAGCCGAGCCACCCGAGGTAGATACCCAGCACGCCGGCGAGCTTGACGTCGCCCCAGCCCATGCCCTTCGGCTGGATGAGGTGGAGGAGGAAGTAGAACGCGTACAGGATCGCCCCACCTGCCGCGGCCCGCCCGAGCGTCCCGTACTCCCCCGTGGCGACCGCGATCGCGCTGAACGCGATGCCCGCAACGACGTAGGACGGCAGGACGATGGGATTCGGCAGGCGTCGGTGCTCCAGGTCGATGAGCGCCAGTGCCACGGAGATCGCGGCGAGGTACAGGAACGGGAGGACCTCCCAGGCGTACCCGAACCGCCAGGCCACCAGGCCGAACAGCACGCCCGTGCCCGCCTCGACCAGCGGGTAGCGCACCGAGATGGGCTCACCACAGTCCCGGCAGCGCGCCCGCAGGAGCACCCAGGACAGGACGGGCACGTTGTCGCGCGGGCGGATCGGGTGACCGCAGGCCGGGCAGGCGCTGCGCGGCCGGACCACGGACTCCCCGCGCGGCACGCGCCACA
>JAEWQZ010000084.1 GCA_023460255.1 Actinomycetes bacterium | reverse complement strand
CCACGGGTCGGTCCGCCCGCCGAACCGGACGGCGTTGCTCCCGGGGTGCACGAGCATCTCGCGCTGCGGGAGGAACCACTCCACCTGCCCGATGGACATCGGCGTCTTGTGCAGGCACACGCCCTGGCACTGGAGCTCCTGCGGGCAGACCCGGCCGGTGACGTCCGGCAGAGGGTTGCACGACTCGAGCAGCTCCAGGGCGTCCTCGAACCTGCCCTGGCCGAGCAGCTCGAACACCTGCGGGATGTGGATCTTGACCGGGCAGCCGCCCTTCGGGCCCTTGTGCGCCTCCAGGAACGCGCCGAGCTCGCACGGCTTCTCGGCGCACTGCTTGTCCCGCAGCGCCTCGAGCCAGACGAACATGTCGACGTCGCGAGCCGTGAACCCGAGGTTCATGTACCCGAGGTAGCCCTGGTTCACCAGGCCGAAGTCCGCCGCGCGGTCCTCCGGCTCCCGGATGTACGGCGGGATCGAGCTCTGCGCCGGCCAGTCCACCGAGTACCCCGCGAACATCGGGTACCTGTCGGACAGGTGCGCGTCGATCGCCCGGATGAACGCCCGCTTCTTGCCCACCGGCAGGTTCCACACGAACCGCATGAGCATCTTGCTGACGTCGTCGTCGCGGAGCATGAGGTCCCAGAACCGCTGGGTGAACTCCCTGCTCAGCTCGGGCTGGTTGAACTCCCACGCGATGGCCGCCATGCCGTCCGCGATGAACATCTCCCGGAACACGCGCGGGTCGGCGATGAGCCGGCGCTTGAGAAGGTCCAGCTGGGTGTGGAAGGCCTCGACGTCCTCGGACGTCTCGAGCGCGGCGACCTCGGAGGCCGTCGCGTCGAGCGCCGACTGGGCATCGACGTACCGGCGGACGGTGTCCTGCCCGCGGTCGTCGGCGCCCGCCGGTCCGGCGGCGCGGGGTGGGGTGACGGTGGTCATCGAAGGATCTCCGCGTCGCAGGTGGCCTTGACCCGCTCGATGCGCTTGGCCAGGTCAGGGGTGATCTCCACCCCGTCGAAGCAGCCCGGGATCAGATGGGCCACCACGCGTGCCTGACCGTCGACGACGATCGTGGTCTTCTCGAAGAACTGCGGCAGGTCCTGGTAGCAGGTACCGCAGTCGTTGCACAGCGGCTCGTCGTCCGGCGCGAGGTAGATCGGCTGGTCGGCGACAGCTGTCGCGGTGGCGGCCGGGACCGGTGCAGCAGCGGCCGCCGGGGCGCCCACGGCCGCGGAGCCGAGGCCACCGAACCCACCGAGCCCGGCCGGGGCCTTGCTCGTCGCCACCAGGTCGGCCATGGCGCGGGCGATGTCGTCGATCGACGTCTCCCGGGCCGTGGCGGCCTCCGCGTACTGCGCCTTGAGCGCCTCGACCTCCGCCTCGTGGGCGGCCGAGAGCTTGGCGTGGTCGATGCCCGCCAGGGCCTGGAGCGTCCGCCAGTAGGCGGCGCGCTCCTCGACCAGGGCGACGATCGACGCCGAGCAGGCGAGGCGCACGAGGCGCCGCGCGTCGTCGGTCGCGTAGACGAACGGGACCTTGCCCGCCCGAGCCGCGGCGTCGAGCTCGACGTACTCGGCGATCGGCACCGCGTCCGCGTCCGGAGCCAGCTTCTTGAACTGCTTCTTGAAGCGGGTCTCCCCCATCGCGAACTCGGCGGGGGTCAGCGGCGTGGTCAGCAGCTGAACCTGACCGTCCTCGTCCAGGTACTCCAGCGTGCTGGTCGTCCAGGCCTTGTCCACGTCCGGGTTCCCGTCGAGCGAGAACCGCTCGGCGAGGGTGGCCCCCTTGCGCGGGTCGTGCACGAAGACCGGGCTGACCCGGCTCTCCACTGCGAGCCGCGACCGCTTGTTGGACAGGTCCTCCGGGATGCCGTTCTCGGTGCCGCACGGGGTGTAGACGTCCATCAGGGCGGCGCCGGCCGTGTAGCCGAGCATGTCGACGGTCGCCTTCAGGAAGTGGCCGTGCAGGGCGGTCGCGGTCACGCAGGCGTAGACGCCCGGGTGGAACGCGGCGAGGAGCGCGAGCTCCTTGCGGGCCTCCTGCTTGCCGTCGTGGGCCTTGCCGAAGCGGGCCAGGTCGGCGTCCTGGCCGACGAAGCTCGCCGTCGACGCCTGGCCGCCGGTGTTCGAGTACGCGCCCGTGTTCAGGACGAGCATCTTCACCGGTGTGCCGCTGGCGAGGATCCGCGACATCGCGCCGAAGCCGATGTCGTAGCTCGCCCCGTCGCCGCCGATCGTGAGGAAGGCCGGCAGCAGGGACAGCTCCTCGGCCGTGAAGCCGCGCCAGTCGAGCATCCGCAGGGCCTTGTCGTGCGCAGCGGCGTCGTACGCGTCGGCGAGCTCCAGCTCGGCGGTGCGCAGGGCGCGGACCTCGCGGGCCACCTTCGCCGAGACGCCCTCGAACAGGCCCTTCGCGAGGGGCTGTGCGTCCTGGAACAGGCTGTTCACCCACGGGTCGAGGTACGGGGTGAACGGCACCGTCGAGGCGTACACGCTCGAGCAGCCAGTGGAGTTGGCGATGACGGTGGGCGCCGGGCCGTTGCCCGTCGGTCCACCCTCGTACAGGTAGAGCGCCTGCTCGAGGTCCGCGGCGGCGGCCTGGATCCGCGAACGGCGGGTCGGGTCGTCGACGGTCGCGAGCTTGTCGGCCAGCCTGCTCAGCAGCTCGTCGAGCTCACGCATGTGCTCGCGCCGGCGCTCCGCGGCCAGCGCGCGGCTGGTGGAGGTGACGAGACGGATGGCCGTGACCTCACCACAACCGCGGCAGGCGCCGTGCCCGCCTGTCGTGGCGTAGTAGTTGGCGTGGTCGAGCATGAGCCGCTTGACGTCGCCGCCGGTCGTCGCGTCCTCGACGAAGCGGCGCGGGGTGTTCGGCAGCTTCGTCATGATCTCGAAGCGGTCCTCGAGCATCGCCAGCAGGTCGCCGTCCTGGTCGGCCGCGCTCAGCGCGCCCGGGCCGCAGACGTCGACGCACTGGAGGCAGCCCG
>JAEWQZ010000083.1 GCA_023460255.1 Actinomycetes bacterium | reverse complement strand
CGTCCACCGGGACGAGCGTCGCCGTGAAGACGATCGGCGAGCCGGGCTGGTGCGCGAAGTTCGCGCCGACCGAGTACGAGGCGCCCGGCTCGAACGCCAGGACGTACGGGTCGACGTAGGCGTCGGGACGGGCCGCGTTGACGTTGACGCCCATCTGCTCGAAGAGGTCGAAGTCGGTCACGGAGTCCATGCCCTGCGCCCAGGGCCAGTCGTCGTAGGTCCCCTTGACCTGGATCAGGCTCGATCCGAGCGACAGGGGCTCGCTGCCCGTGTTCGTCACCACGTAGTTGACGAAGACGATGTCCGAGCCGACGGGGATGATCGGCTCGTTGGTGTCGGGGTTCACGAAGGAACCCGTGCGTGTGGCCTGGGTCACGCCCACCTGGTAGACGTCCACCGTGAAGCCGTCGCCGGACAGGGTCGTGAGCAGGTCGCCGGGGGTGGTGACCGGGTTGGCCCACGGTGCCGCCGAGCCGTCGGACGGGGCGGCCGGTGCATCGTCCGCAGGTTCCTCCTCGACCGGCTCGGGGGCCTCCTCCGAGGGCTCGACGGCGGGGGCGGTGTCGTCCGGCGTGGCGCCGTCGTCGCCCGAGCAGGCGGTGAGGCCGGCGACCGCCAGGCAGACGGTGGCGGCAGCGGCAAGGCTTCGTGCGAGGTGCATGGTGGTCCTGTCGATCGAACGGCGTCGGGCAGCCGGGACCCGGGCGGGCCCGGCGTCGGGCGCGCGGCGCGCGGAGACGATCGACGTCCCTGCGGCCGAACAGCGTCACCGTAGGGGCCGAGGGTGGGGCACCGAGGGTGCTTTGCGGGTGAAGTGTCCGAGTTCTCCGCTCAGCACGCGGCCCCACCGAGCCCGGGCGTGCCCTCAGCCCGGCTCGACCTCGGTGACCTGACCGTCCTCGACGTGCCAGCGGCGCGTCAGGCGCACCGTCTCCAGCATCCGCCGGTCGTGCGTGACCAGCAGGATCGTCCCCTCGAACGAGTCCAGCGCCACCTCGAGCTGCTCGATCGCCGGCAGGTCGAGGTGGTTCGTGGGCTCGTCCAGCACCAGCAGGTTCACCCCGCGTGCCTGGAGCAGGGCCAGGGCCGCGCGCGTCCGTTCGCCGGGGGAGAGCGACGCGGACGACCGCCCCACCTGGTGCGCGCCCAGACCGAACTTCGCGAGCAGGGTGCGCACGTCGGCCGTCGGCCAGTCGGGCACGTGGACCGCGAACGCCTCGGCCACCGGCTCGTCGCGCTCGAACGCGGCGCGCGCCTGGTCGACCTCGCCGACGAGCACGCCCGACCCCAGCGACGCCGACCCCTCGTCCGGCGCCACGCGCCCCAGCAGCAGCGCGAGCAGCGTCGACTTGCCCGCCCCGTTGGGACCGGTCACCGCCACCCGGTCCTGCCAGTCGAGCTGGAGGTCGACCGGGCCCAGCGCGAAGGCCCCCCGGCGCACGACGGCGGCCCGCGCGGCCGCGACGACGGAGCCCGACCGGGGCGCCGTCGCGATGGACATCTGGAGCTGCCACTCCTTGCGGGGCTCGGCGACGATGTCGAGGCGGGCGAGCGCCCGCTCGGTCTGCCGGGCCTTCGCGGCCTGCTTCTCCGACGTCTCGCCGCGGTGGTGCTTGACGAACTTGTCGTTGTCGGTGGCCTTGCGGCGGGCGTTGCGCACGCCCTTGGCCATCCACGCCCGCTGCATCCGCGCCCGGGCCTCCAGCGCTGAGCGCCGTGCCGCGTACTCCTCGAACGCCTCGCGGGCCCGGCGCCGGGTCACCGAGCGCTCCTCGAGGTAGGCGTCGTAGGAGCCGCCGTAGACCAGCACCCGCTGCAGGCTCCTGTCGATCTCGACGACGGTGGTCACGGTCCGGCTGAGGAACTCCCGGTCGTGGCTGACGACGACGATCGGCGCCTGCGCCTGCGCCACGAACTCCTCCAGCAGGTCCAGCCCGTGGGCGTCGAGGTCGTTGGTCGGCTCGTCCAGCAGGTACAGGTCGTGCCGGGACAGCAGCAGGACGGCCAGGCCGACGCGCGCGGCCTCCCCGCCGGAGACGGCGGTCATCGGCAGGCCGAGGTCGACGGTCAGCCCCAGGTCGGCCGCGACGGCGTCGCGCCGCGCCTCGAAGTCCGCGCCGCCCAGGCGCAGCCACCGCTCGAGCGCGTCGGAGTACCGCTCGGCGGCCGCGTCGTGATCGCCGTCGGGCGCGCTCGCCAGCGCGTCGGCCGCCGCGTCCAGCGTCGCCTGCGCCCGCGCCACCCCGGTGCGCCGCTCGAGGTGCGCGGCGACGGACTCGTCCGGCCGGCGCTCGATCTCCTGGGAGAGGTGGCCGAGGACGGCGTCGGGCGGGGAGACGCTCACGCTGCCCGCCTCGGGCGCGAGCTCCCCGGCCAGCACCCGCAGCAGCGTCGACTTGCCGGACCCGTTCGGCCCCACCAGGCCGACGACGTCGCCCGGTGCCACCACCAGGTCGACGCCGGAGAAGAGGAGGCGGTCGCCGAACGCGACGCCCACGCCCCGGGCCTGGAGTGTCGCGCTCATGGGCCGATTCTCCCGTGTGGCGGCGCGCACCCGCCGCTCGGCCCGCCGCGGCCGGCGCGCCGACCGGATCCTGGGGGGGGTCGTGACGTCCTGCGGCACCAGGACTCCCAGGATCGACGGCCTGTGCCGCGACGAGCCGTCACGAGGCACCCTTGACGCATGGAGCCTCACGGCCGGGTGCGTGCGTTGGCGGACGCCACCCCGGCGCACCGGGACCGGTACGTCGACCTGCTGCGCGCCGTCGCCATCCTCGTCGTCGTGCTGGGGCACTGGCTGACCAGCGCCGTCACCGTCACCGACGGACGGCTGGGCGGGGTCAACCTCCTGTACGTCGTGCCGTGGTCCGCCCCGGCGTCGTGGGTCTTCCAGGTCATGCCGGTGTTCTTCCTCGTCGGCGGGTACGCCAACGCCGCCTCCCTCACGGCCCACCAGGCCAGGGGCGGCACGACGGCGGTGTGGGTGCGGTCGCGTGCGCTGCGGCTGCTGCGCCCGACGGCTGTGCTGGTCGTCGTCCTGGTCCTCGGCTACGCGCTGGCGCTGGGTCTCGGCGTCGACCGCGACGTGGCGCGCGCGGCCGTCCGGGTGTCCGGCGTCGGGCTCTGGTTCCTCGTCGTGTACCTGGCCGTGGTGGCGCTCGCCCCGGCGGCCGTCGCCGCGCAGCGCCGCTGGGGTCCCCTCGCCGTGATCGCGCCCCTCGTCGCCCTCGTGGGTGCGGGCGACGTCGTGCGCGTGGTGTCGGGGGCCGATGCGCCCGCCACCGGGAGCTACGTCGCCGGGTGGCTCGCCGTGCACCAGCTGGGGGT
>JAEWQZ010000082.1 GCA_023460255.1 Actinomycetes bacterium | reverse complement strand
GTCGGCGTGAAGGTGAACACGTTCAGGCCCGAGTCCAGGAGCGTGGAGATGCCCAGGTCAGGGACGTAGAGCGAGGTCGCGCAGCTGAGCGCGGTGGACTCGATCTCCCAGCGCACCTCCTGCCCGGCGTGCACCGTCGCGGCAGCCGGCTCGTAGCCGGTGGCGACCTGCCGGGTGTGCAGCACCTGGGTGTCGCCCTCGATGGTGACGTTCGCCGAGACGGTGGCGCCGGCCGGGCCGGCGTCGGCCCCGAACCCTGGTGCGAGGACGCCGAGGGCACCGTGCACGTTGAGCGCCGCGAAGGCGAGCACCGCGACCCCGGCGAGCCGCAGGAAGCGGTCGGCGGCGGCCCCGCGGACGACGGCGGTCAGCCCGGCGAGGCCGAGCAGTCCCGGCGTCGTGCCCAGCGCGAAGAGCCCCAGCACGGTCGCTGCCCGGGCGGGTGAGCCCGTCGAGAGGGCGTACACCTGCACCGCCTGCGTGAAGCCGCAGGGCAGGAAGAACGACCCGGCGCCGAGCAGGAGCGCGCTGCGGTCCCGGTACCCGGCGCGCGGCCCGTCGACGCGCAGGAGCCGGGACAGGCCGGCGGGCAGGCCGAGCCCGCCCGTAGACAGGCGCGGTGAGACCGCCGTGAGCCGCAGCCCGAGGGCGCCCATGACGAGCGAGACGGCCACGACGAGGACGGCGAGCACGCGCGGGTCGAGCGTGAGCGCGGAGCCCACGGCCCCGGTCGCGGCGCCCAGGGCGGCGAAGCCGACGACGCGGCCGAGGTTGAACACCACGTGGGGTCGCAGGCGGGCGCCGGTCCCGAGCTCGGGGTGCTGCTCGGCGAACCTGGCGGCGACGGCGAGGACGAGCCCGCCGACCAGCGCCATGCACGTGGACAAGCCGGCGGCGAGGCCGAGGAGGACGACGACGAGCAGGCCTCCGGTCGCGAGTGGGCCCCCCACCGAGCCGGCGGCGTCGAGCAGGCCGGTCGCCGCGGCGACGAGCGCGACGAGGGCGACGAGGGCGGATGCCAGCAGGACGTCTCGCCAGACGCGCCGGTCACGGGTGAGCCAGGCGCGCTCCCGGGCACCGAGCTCGTACCCGGCGGACCGGACGGCTGCCGCGAGCCGCGCCCGGTCGACGGGTCCGGTGGTCCCCAGGACGGCCAGGCCGCGGGTGGCGGAGACCCGCGCGTCGGTCACGCCCGGCACGGCGCGCAGCGCCTTCCCCACACGCGTCTCGCACGCGCGGCAGGTCATGCCGCTGACCTGCAGCTCGACGACGGGCACGGGGCCTCCGAATTGGCACACGACACACCGGGTTTAAACGTTCCCCGCACGTTACCTGCCGGTGCGCGGGGAACGGCACGGCCGAAGGTCCCAACCGCGCCATCGGCGCCGCGGCGTCCCACCCCTCGTCCGGTCTGGACACGGCTGCGGGGCAGGAGCATCGTTCACTCATGGGAGACGTCATCGCACTGCCGCTGCCGGGCGCGCTGTCGTTGCCCGACGTCCGCGGTGAGCACCGCGCCCTGCAGGTCACCTGGCACGAGCGCACGGGGGTCTTCGTGCTGAGCGTCTGGCGGGCGGGCTCGTGCGTCGCGAGCGTCCACCTGGCGCCCGCGGAGGCCGGCACCCTCATCGCCGCGTTGGCCGACGGACTCGCCGCGCAGGCGGCCCGCGGCTGACCCCCGGCCCGGGAGCCCGACGGCACGGGTGACCCCGACGGCGTCGTCCAGGACCACCTGCACGCCTCACCGGTCACCACCGGCGACGCCGACCGGTCCGCTTGCCGAACTCCCACGGGGGGTTACGTTCGGACGCATGGTCACGGTGACGCGCCGCATGCAGTGCCCGGCCGACGCGGTGCTCGCCGTGCTCGCCGACGGCTGGACGTACGCCACCTGGGTGGTCGGCACCTCACGGATCCGGGGCGTCGACCGGACGTGGCCCGATCCGGGGGCACGCATCGCCCACTCGGCGGGCATCTGGCCCGCACTGCTGAACGACACGACCGTCTCGCTCGCCTGGGACCCCGCCGGGCGCCTGGAGCTGCAGGCGCGCGGCTGGCCCGCCGGCGAGGCGCGTGTCGTGCTCCGGGTCCGCGCCGTCGGCGACGACGAGTGCGTCGTGCGGATGGACGAGGACGCGGTGCGTGGCCCCGGAACGGCGGTGCCGGCGCCGTTGCGGGCCCTCGCGCTGCTGCCGCGGAACCGGGAGACCCTGCGGCGGCTCGCGATGCTGGCCGAGCGCCGCACCGCCGACGCCGCGCCCGGCCGATGAGCCTTCGCGCGCCTGACGGCGGCCGCGTCGTCCTGGTGGTCGGCGCCTCGAGCGGGATCGGCCGGGCGACGGCGCATGCACTCGCTCGGCGCGGGGACCACCTGGTCCTGGTGTCCAGGTCGCCGGCCGTGCTCGCGGAGGTGGCCCGCGAGTGCGCGCGCCTCGGCCCGGAGCCGCTCGTCGCCGTCGCCGACGTGACCGACCGACCCGCCGTGGACCGCGCGGTCACGGCCGCAGTCGCTCGGCACGGGCGCCTGGACGCCGTCGTGCACACGGCGGCCGTCCTCGCGTACGGGCGGTTCCAGGACATCCCGCCCGAGGTGTTCGACCGCGTCGTGGACGTCGACGTCCTCGGCGCCGCGAACGTGGCGCGCTCGGCCCTGCGCCGCTTCGAGGAGCAGGGGAGCGGGCACCTCGTCCTCGTCGGGTCCCTGCTCGGGACCATCCCGACCGCCTGGATGAGCCCCTACGTCGTGAGCAAGTGGGCCGTGCACGGGCTGGCCAACGTGCTGCGGGCCGAGGCGCGGCAGGTCGGCGCGGACGTGTCCCTCGTCGTCCCGGGCGGGGTGGACACGCCGATCTACGCCCTCGCCGGGTCCTACGCCGGCCGTGTCGGCCGCCCACCGCCGCCCGTGGACCGGCCGGAGACGGTCGCCCGCGCGATCGTCCGCACGCTGGACCACCCTCGCCGGATGCGGTCGGTGGGGCTGGCCAACGGGGCGTGGACCCTCGTCTTCCGCGGGTTCCCGCCGCTGTACGACCGGGTGGTCGGCCCCGCGATGGCGCGACTCGGCATCTCCCGCACCCGGGCCGCGGCGGCCCCTGGGAACGTCTTCGACCCGGTGCCCGCCGGGGAGGCGGTGCACGGCCAGTGGGGACGCCACTGGCTGCGGGGGGTGGGTCTCGTCGGGGTGACGGCGGGCGTGCTGTCCGCCGGCCGCGCGGCTCGTGCCGCCCGCGGCGGGGACCGCCTCAGGTGAGGCGGTCCCAGGC
>JAEWQZ010000081.1 GCA_023460255.1 Actinomycetes bacterium | reverse complement strand
TGAAGAACCACATCACGTCGCTGCTGTCCAAGATGGGCCTGCAGCGCCGCACGCAGGTCGCGGCATGGGTGGCGGGCCGGAAGCACTCCGCCTGGCGCAGCGAGCCGGGCGACTGAGCCCGACGACGATGGGCGGAGCCCGTCGGGCTCGGAAGGACCGGCGAGCCATGGGTCGGGTGCCGGGCGACTGAGCCCGACGACGGCGTCGGCGTCCGGGCACCGAGCGCCGCACTTGTGACGGGTGGGACTCCTGAGCACTGTGTGACGCCTCACCTGTCACATGCGCATCGTCTGTCACAGGTGCGGCGGCCTGTGCACGCCGGTGGCGGCGGCGAGTGGTGCGGTGGTGAGTAGTGCGGTGGGGAGTGGCGCAGCGGTGCACGGTCGCGCGTCAGATGTCGAACAGCCGCCGGACCTCCGGCGCGACGACGGCGACGAAGCCCGCCGAGGCCATGATCGGCTCCCCGGCCGCCTCCGCGTGACGCGCGAGGTGCTCCAGCGCGTCGTCGAGGGCCCCGAACCCCGGTGGCGGGCGCAGGAGCCAGAGACGCCCGAACGGCCGGGCCGGCAGTCCGCACTCGGCGA
The DNA here is from genome assembly GCA_023460255.1 of Actinomycetes bacterium. GTDB lineage: Bacteria > Actinomycetota > Actinomycetes > Actinomycetales > Cellulomonadaceae > Actinotalea. Next base: position 2,775 of record JAEWQZ010000081.1, on the reverse strand, counting down.
GCAGGAGGTTGACGTCGGCCTCGATGTCGGCGTAGTCCCAGGTCGACCACGGGACGCGGCGCGTGGGCTCGCCGTCGCACGAGATGGTGGCGTGCCGCACCCGCGTGTCCCGCACCCACGCCCGCGCGTGCTCCGGCCAGACGGCGGGGAGGAAGCACCACAGCGGCGCCTCGTGGGCCGGCTCGAACCCGAGCGCCCGGGCGCCGGCGACCTCCGGGACGTCCGCCGGGTCGTCGGAGTCGACGGGTACCCAGCTCGCTCGCACGCCCGGGACGCGCAGCTCCGGCGAGTCGGTGCCCCAGGGAGTCCCCGGCGGGCGTCCTCAGACGCGCTTGCGGCCGCCGGAGAGCGGCGTCGACCAGGTCAGGAGCGTGCCACGCCCCTCGGCCGTCGTCCCGAGGCTGAACGTGCCGCCGTGCCGGTGGGCCCGCGCGGAGAGGTTGTCCGTCCCGGACTTCCGGTCGCGCTCGGGCGGCAGGCCCGCACCGTCGTCCTCCACCTCGACGACGACCCGGCCGGCGATCCCTTCGCCCTCGACCTCCACGCGCACGGCGACGGCGGTCGCCTGGGCGTGCCGGGCGGCGTTGGCCAGGCCCTCGCGCACGACGGCGACGACGTCGTCCGACATGTCCTCACCGACCCGGTCGTCGAGCAGGCCGGCGTCGCCCTCGAGCGCGTCGGGGGAGTCCAGCACCCGGCCCTCGATGGTGATGACCAGCGAGGGCGCGAATCCGAGGCCGGTCCGCGCGAGGGACGCCTCGCGGCGCAGGCGCTCGGCGAGCGGCGCGTCGGCGTCGGGGTCGCGCAGGGCGTGCACGATCGACCGGATCTGGCGCACCGTCGCGTCGACGTTGTCCAGCGCGTCCTCGACGATGCCCGTGAGCTCCGACGGGTCGACGCCGCGGGCCGCGCGCCGGCGCACGGTCTCCAGCTGCATGCCCGTCGCGAAGAGCTGCTGGATCGCGAGGTCGTGCAGATCGCGGGCGATCCGCTCCCGCTCGTCGAGCAGCGCGGCGACGTCCTGCGCATGGCGCGCCTCGGCGAGCACGAGGGCGAGCGCGGCCTGCGCGGCGTAGGACTCCGCGGTCGCCAGGTCCGACCGGCCGAAGGGCGCCGAGCCCACGAGCCGGAGCAGCACGAGCACCCCGACGCCGCGCCCGTCCGCCTGCATGGGGGCGTACAGGGCCGGGCCGAAGCGGCGCATCGCATCCACCCGCATCGCGCGCGCCCGGTGCAGCGAGTCGACGACCAGCCCGTTGCCGTCGCGCAGGACGGTCTGGGCCCGTCCGTCGGGGGGCATCACCGTCCCGATGAGCTCCTCCGCCCCGACGCCGTCGACGATCTCCATGACGAGCTCGTCGCCCATGCCGGGCAGCACCAGCGCGGCGGTGTCGGCGCGCGCCACCTCGCGCGAGGACGTGGCGATCTGGGCGAGCACCTCCTCCTGCTCCGCGCCGGACAGCAGCATCGTGGTGATCTGCTGGCCGGCCCGCAGCCAGTGCTCGCGGCGCTCCGAGGCCGCATAGAGCTGCGCGTTCTGGATCGCGACGGCCGCGGCCGCGCCGAGGGTCAGGACGATGTCGTCGTCCTCGTCGGTGAAGCCACCGGCCTTCTCCGACAGGTACAGGTAGCCGAACACCCGGTCGCGGACCCGGACGGCGGTGCCGAGGAAGGCTCCCATCGGCGGGTGGTTCGGCGGGAAGCCCTTGAACGCCGGGTGGTGCGTGAGGTCGTCGAGCCGCAGCGTGCCGTGCGAGGGGATCGCGCCGAGCACCCCGATCGCGTGCGGCGACCGGCCGATGAGGTCCGCCAGCCGCTCGTCGACCCCCGAGTGCACGAACGTGGTGGACCGGCCGCGCGCGTCGAGGACGTTGATGGCCGCGAAGGCGGCGCCCGTGAGGTTCGCGCTCGCCGCGACGAAGCGCTGGAGGACGGTCGGCAGGTCGAGGTCGGAGGCGAGGCTGAGCGCGGCCTGGAGCAGGTCCGCCGCGGCGAAGGAGCCGTCACGGCCGTCACCGCGGCCGGCGCGGTCGGTCGCGCGCCGGTCGGCCTGGGTGCTCATGTCGTCTCCGAATCCTCCGGCGGGAAGGCCCCCGCAGCCACCAGCGTCTCGTGGCGGCCCCGGGCCCGCACGCTACCCGTCCCGTCCAGCAGGATCACCTCTCCGGCCGCCCCGAGTCCAGCGCGCCGGTGGGTGACGACAACGACGGCCCGCCCACCGGCGAGCGAACCGTCCAGGAGCGCGGTGAGCAGCTCGCCGGCCCCGGCGTCGACGTGCTCGGTCGGCTCGTCGAGGAGGAGGACGCGCGCGGGGGAGGCGAGGGCGCGGGCGAGCAGGAGCCGCCGGCGCTCGCCGCCCGACACGCGGGCCGCGTCGGAGCCGAGCACCGTGTCGAGGCCCTGCGGGAGCCCCGCGAGCCACGGCCCGAGCCCGACGGCGGCGAGAGTCGCGGTCGCCTCCCGTGCCGTCACGTCGCCGCGCGCCACGCGCAGGTTCTCCAGGACCGTGGTGTCGAAGACGTGGGCGTCCTCGGCGAGGAACGCCACGTGCCGCACCGCGGCGGCGCGGTCGAGGTCCGCGGGGGCCATGCCGTCGACGTGCACCGTCCCGGCCAGCGGTGGCAGGAGCCCGGCGAGGGTGGCCAGGAGCGTGGTCTTGCCGACCCCGCTCGGTCCGACGACGGCGACGCTCGTCCCCGGCCCGACGGCCAGGTCCACCTCGGTGAGCGCGGGCGGCCGGCCGGGCCATCCGCAGGTCAGACCGCGGGCCACGAG
>JAEWQZ010000080.1 GCA_023460255.1 Actinomycetes bacterium | reverse complement strand
CCCGCGGACCCGGACCGGCTCGTCGGGCTCGCCGACCGCTGGCGCCTGGCGTCGAGCCTCACGCGGCTCGTCGACGCGCTGGCCGGCTGACCCGCCGGCGGCACCTCAGGAGCGGCTGGCCGAGGTGATCTTCTCGGCGAGCGCGGCACCCCAGGCGCGGGCGGCCTCGAGCTCGCCGTCGACGAGCCCGCCGTTCTTGCCCTGGACGCCGAAGGACCGCGGGTCGTCGACGGGCCGGCCGCCCATCCGCACGAGGGCCTTGTGTGCGCCCTTCGCGGCGGAGCCGGGCAGGGCCGGCCGGACGACCTTCGTGTCGAAGGCCACGAACCGCGTCCCGCCGAGCGGGAGGCTGATCTCCGAGAGCCACTCCCGCAGCCCCTTGCCGTTGGAGATCACGGTGCCGCCGGGGGCGTCGTGCGCGGCGTCCTGCCGGGTGTTGGGGCGGCTGAGCCCGAAGGCGTGGGTGGGGGCACCCACGACGAGGAGATCGATCTGGGGGGAGATCGTGCGCCCGCCGGGGGCGGACGCCAGCGCGCTGATCTCGAGCACGCGCACCGGACCTGCGGGGGCCAGACCTTCACCGATCGCCTCGGCGATCGCCTTCGTGCTGCCGTACATCGACTCGTATACGACAAGCGCTGTCATGGCACCACTGTGCTCCGGTGCGTCCGGTGGGCGGAAGGCTCTCCAGGGGCGAAGTGCCGGATTCACCCGATCGGGCGGGCCGGGCCCCCACGGGTCGGCGGGGTGCGTCAGGGGCCCGTGACCTGGGCGACGGCGTCCGGCAGCAGGATCGCGGTCCCCGCGGCCGCGGCGGCGAGGGTGACGGCCGCCAGGAGGAGGACCCACGCCACCGCCGGGACGTGGGTCACCCGGGCGAGCTGGTCGGCGTCGGACGTCCTGTCCCGGCGCCGCGTGACCGCTAGCTCGACGACCGTGCGCGGGGCCGCGAGCAGCCAGAACCACGCGAGCGTGCAGGCGACGCCCGTCTGGACGCCGGGCGCCGCGAGGAAGGTCACCGCGGCCACCGCCGCGCCGCCCACCAGCACCACCCACAGCCCGAACAGGTTACGGATGCCCAGGAGCAGGAGGGCCAGGAGCGCCAGCAACGCCCAGAGCAGGAGCACCGCCCGCCCGGCGGCGACGAGGGCGGCCGCCCCCAGCCCGACCGCGGCCGGGGCGGGGTACCCGGCGAGCAGCATGAGCGCCATCCCCGGGCCACCCGCCCGACCGCGGGAGAGCGTCAGCCCGGACGTGTCGGAGTGGAGCCGGATCCCGGTCAGCCGCCGCCCGGTGAGTGCGGCCACGACGGCGTGCCCGGCCTCGTGCACGACGGTGACCGCGTGCCGGGCCGTCGGCCACAGGCCGGGCACCACGACCAGGGCGAGCGCGATCGCCGCGGTGAGCGCGACGACGTCGGTGGTCGGCGGCTCGTGGACCGCGACGACCCGGTCCCAGAGGTCGGTCACCGGCTGAGGGAGGAGGGATCGCCGGCGTGGGGCGCGCCGTCGTGCGACCGGGGCGGCAGCGGGTGGCCGAGCAGCGCGAGCGCCTCGTCACCCGGCAGGGCCGCCGCGTAGAGCCAGCCCTGCGCCGTCGCGCAGCCCATGGTCCGCAGGTGCTCCGCCTGCGCGGCGGTCTCGACGCCCTCGGCGACCACGTCGAGGCCGAGCGTGCGCCCCATGGCGACGATGATCTGCACGAGTGCCGTGGTCTGGGCGTCCTCGTCGAGCTGCTGGACGAACGACTGGTCGATCTTCAGCGCGTCGACGGGGAACGCGCGCAGGGCGTGCAGGGACGACTGGCCCGTGCCGAAGTCGTCGATGTGCATCCTGATGCCCGACGCGTGCAGGTCGGCCATGATCTGCCGCGCGGCGTCGGGGTCGGACATGATCACCGACTCGGTGATCTCCAGGACGAGGCAGCGCGGCGGCACGTGGTGGCGGGAGAGCGCCTGCGTGACGGTGAGCAGCAGCTGGTCCGACCAGAACTCCCGGTGCGAGAGGTTGACGGAGACGGCGAGGGGACCGTCGTACTCCTCGCGCCACCGGGCGATCTGCGCGCAGACCGTGTCGATGATCCACTGCCCGAGGACGACGATCGTCCCGGTCTCCGCCATCACCGGCAGGAAGTCTGCGGGCAGGAGGATCCCGCGCGTCGGGTGCTCCCAGCGGACCAGCGCCTCGAGCTGGGTGAGGTCGCCGCCGTCGAGCGAGACGACGGGCTGGTAGTGCACGACGAACTGCTCCTCGACGAGGGCCGTGCGCAGCTCGGTCTGCGCCTGGAGCCGGCCCGTGGCGCGCGAGTGCATGACGGGGTCGAACACCGACGCCGTGCCCCGCTCGGACTCCTTCGCGTGGTACATCGCGATGTCCGCGTCCCGCAGCACGTCCTCGGCGGAGTCGTAGCCGGTGGCCGAGCTCGCGATGCCGACGCTCGCGGTGACGGCCACCTCGTGGTCGCCCAGCGCCACCGGGGCGGCGATCCGGTCCTGGATCCGCTCGACGACGGCGAGCACGGCCTCGGGCCGCAGGCCGAACAGCAGGACGGCGAACTCGTCGCCCCCGAACCGCGCTGCGGTGTCCACGGAGCGCAGGTCGGCGCGCAGCCGGTCGCCGACGGCCTTGAGCAGCTCGTCGCCCATGAGGTGGCCGAGCGAGTCGTTCACCAGCTTGAAGCCGTCGAGGTCGAGGAACACGACCGCGAACTGTGCGTCCTCGCGGCGGCGCGACTGCTCGATCGCCCAGGTCAGGCGCTCGAGGAAGAGGCGCCGGTTGGGCAGCCCGGTGACCGCGTCGTACAGCGCCGCCTGGCGCAGCTGCTCCTCGAGCTTCTTGCGCTGGTCGACGTCCGAGAGGGAGCCGATGATCCGGGCCGGCCGCCCGTCCGGGCCGCCGACCCCGATGGCACGGAGCAGCAGCCACCTCGCGACACGGCCGGCCGGGGCGACGCGGAACTCCGTCTCGACGGCCCCGCCACCCGGTGCGCCGGTGCCTCCCATGGCCTCGGCCACGCGGAGCCGGTCGTCGGGATGGATGATCTCGGTCCACGTGTCGGCGGAGACGGCGATGCCGCCCAGGAGGGTCCGGCACCGCTCGGAGAGGTACAGCGTCCGGGTGGCGAGGTCGTACTCCCACAGGCCGTCGTTGGCCGCCTCGGCGGCGACCGCGTACCGCTCCTCGCTGCGCCGCACGCTCTCCAGGAGGCCCCGCTCGCGCAGAGCGGTGCCGAGCAGCGCCGCCCAGTGGTTGTACGTCGCCCGGCCGGAGCCGAACTCGGTGTCGATCGGCCCGACGACGCAGAGCAGGCCGTGGTCGCCGGTCGTGCCGCGCACGGGTACGACGTACGCGACCTCGTCGGCCGCCGCCGCCGCCAGCTCGGTCACGGCGAGGGGCGGGAAGTCCTCGACGTGGCAGGTCGTGCCGCGCAGGTGGTCGAGCGCCCCGGGGGGCCCGTACACGCCGTGGATCTCCAGCACGCCGTCGGCGGGGTCCCCGCGCCAGAGGCCGACGCAGCCCGCACTGGCGGGCACGAGGTCGAGCCAGGCGAGCTCGGCCGGGTCGCGCTCGATCGCGCCGAGCATCCCGAGGCCGACGTCGTACTGCTGGGACAGGGACTGCGTGAGCCTGTCGATCCGGCGCATCACCTCCGCCGTCTGCTGCTCGAGGAGGCTGTCCACGAGCTCGGCGGTGACCTCGCGCAGCACGGCGCGCGCGTCGATGCCGGCGGCGGCGAGCTCGGCCTCCCGGGCGACGAGGCGTTCGTGGGCAGCGTGGACGAGACCGCGCCGGCTCTCCGGGGCGGCCCGGTGACCGGCGATCCCGCGGGTGGCTGCGGACACGGCGGCGCGCAGGGTCGGCAGGTCCGCGTCGGCGAGCGTCACGACGCCCCGGCCGGCGAACCGCGCCAGGTCGAGGGCGTCGAGCACGGCGTCGACGATGCGGGTGGCCTCCCGGGCGGCCGTGACGGTCGCCGATGCGTTCCCTGCGCCGCTGCGGCACCCGCAGGACTCGCGCGGCAGGAAGGTCGCGGGCACCGTGTGGCGGCGGTGCTCGGCGGGCTGCCCGCTGAGCTCGTCGAGGAGGAGCCGCGCGGCGAACTCGCCCTGCGCGGCGAACTCCTGGTTCACGGTTGCGAGAGCCGGCTCGCTGGTCCAGCCCGCCTCGACGTCGTCGAAGCCGATGACCGCGAGGTCCTCGGGCACCCGGGCGCCGGCGGCGCGGACCGCCTCCATGAGCCCGAGCGCGACCCGGTCGGTCGCGCAGACGGCGGCGCTCGCGCCCTCGCGCATGGCCGCGAGCACCTCGGGTGCCGCGCTGCGTCCGCCGGCCTCGATGTGGTCGACGGCCGTCACGTGCTGCGCGGGCAGCCCGTGCGCCGCCACGGCGGCCTCGTAGGCGAGGTAGCGCTCGTGCATGTCCGTCTGGCCGAGGTTGCCGACGAACAGGATCCGCTCGTGCCCGTGCCCCACGAGGTGGTCGACGGCGTCGCGCACGCAGGACTCGTTCTCCACGACGACGGTGGCCACGTCGAGCTGCACGTCGTTGCTGATGAGCACGACGGGCTTGCCGGCGTCGTGCAGCTGGCGCAGGGAGTCCTCGGTGACGGCCCAGGCGATGGCGATGAAGCCGTCGAGCCCCTTCCAGCCCGCCGGGGGCCGGACCTTCTGGGCCGACGCGAACGACTCGGCCGCGCGACCCGCGTCGAGGGTCTGGACGAGCGTGACACGCCCACCCGCCGCCGAGACGGCGCGCACCACCCCGGCGAGGACCTCGCCGAAGTAGAAACCGCCGGTCACGGGGGACAAGACCCCGATGTGGATCATCGCGTCCTCTGATCTGACCCGCGAAGTGGTCGCCTTTGACATCGGCCCAGGGCCGTGGAGACCTTAGCGGTCCGGTCGGATCGAATCGACTCGACCCGCCCTGGGGGCGGGGTGCCGGTGCCGCCTCAGCCCCTCCTGGCGGGTGCCCGACGCCGGGCCCCCGCGACCAGCTCGCCGGCCTCGGCGGGCGGCAGCGCCTGGCCGAAGAGCCACCCCTGGACCGAGCCGCAGCCCATGTCGCGCAGCTCGTCGGCCTGGTCGGTGGTCTCGACGCACTCCGCCACCACGTCCACGCCGAGCGCGGCGCCCATGGCCACCATCGTGCGGACGAGCGCCGTCGTGGAGTCCACCACCGTGAGCTCGCGGACGAAGGAGCCGTCGATCTTCAGGGCGTCCACGGGGAACGTGCGCAGCAGGTGCAGCGACGAGTGCCCGGTGCCGAAGTCGTCGAGGTGCAGGCGCAGGCCGTGCGCGTGCAGCTCGTCCATGATCGCCCGGGCGGCGTCGGGGTCGGACATGATGATCGTCTCGGTGAGCTCCAGGACCAGGGCGCTCGGCGGCAGGTCGTGGCGCTCGAGGGCGGACGCGACCGTCGCGAGCAGGTCCGGCGCCCAGAACTCCCGGTGCGAGAGGTTGACCGAGACCGTGACGAGCCGCTCGTGCACGCGGCGCCACTGCGCGATCTG
>JAEWQZ010000079.1 GCA_023460255.1 Actinomycetes bacterium | reverse complement strand
TCCCTCCTGGAGACCCTCGCGGCGCACGCCGAGCACGGGCGCTCGCTGGAGGCCGCGGCCCGGGTGCTCTACGTCCACCCGAACACCGTGCGGTACCGGCTGCGCAAGGTCGCCGAGGTCACCGGGTGGGACCCGCTCGACCCGCGTGAGGGCTACGTGCTCCAGACGGCGCTCGCCCTCGGCCGCCTTGACGCCGGACCCGACAGGTCCTGACCGGCCTCGACCGGGCCCGGCCCGCCGCGCGCGTCCGATCCTTGTAGGGTCGCGACAACGACTCCGACGGAGGTTGGTGTGCGTCGGAGGCCGGGCTCCCGGGGCTGCTTCGGCAGAGTGGACGGGTGCTAGCCGTCGTGTGCCCCGGGCAGGGTGCCCAGTCCCCGGGCCTCCTGCGTCCCTGGCTCGAGCTCGAGGGGGTCACCGACCAGCTCGCCGCCGCGGGCGACGCCGCCGGGGTCGACCTCGTCCGGCACGGCACCGAGTCCGACGCCGACACGATCCGGGACACGGCGGTCGCCCAGCCCCTCATCGTGGCGACGTCGCTGGTCGCCCTACGGGCGCTGCTCGACGGGCGCCCCGCCGCCGCGATCGTGGACGTCACGGCCGGGCACTCGGTCGGCGAGCTCGCGGCGGCGGCCGTCGCCGGCGTGCTCGACGACGAGGCGGCGGTCGGGCTCGTCTCGCACCGCGCCCGGAGCATGGCCGGTGCCGCAGCGCTCGCACCCACCGGGATGAGCGCCGTCGTCGGCGGGGAACCCGAGGCCGTGCTGAGCGCCATCGAGGCCGCCGGGGCCTACCCGGCGAACGTCAACGGCGGCGGGCAGGTCGTCGCTGCGGGCTCCCGGGAGTCCCTCGCCGCCCTGGCCGCCCAGCCCCCGGCCCGGGCGCGTGTCATCCCGCTCCAGGTCGCCGGTGCCTTCCACACGCCGTACATGCAGCCGGCACAGGAGGAGTTCGCGCCGGTCGCCGAGGCCTGGCCCGCGCACGACCCGGTGCTCCCCCTGCTGTCCGACGCCGACGGCACCGTGTACGCGGCCCACCGCGGCGCCCCGTTCGGGCGCGGCCGCGACGTCCTGCGGCGGCTCGCCGAGCAGGTCGTGGCCCCCGTCCGGTGGGACCTGTGCCAGCTGACCCTCCGGGCCATGGGGGTCACCGGGATGGTCGAGCTCGCCCCCGCCGGCGTGCTGACGGGGCTCGCGCGCCGCGCACTGCCCGGGGTCGAGACCGTCGCCCTCGTCACGCCCGACGACCTGCCTGCCGCGCGGGACCTCGCCCGGCGCCACACCGCCCGCACCGAGGAGGCACCGGCGTGACCCGCCCGACCCTGAACCAGAGCACCGGACCGGCCGCGACCCGCATCGTCGGCGTCGGCGGCGTGCGCGGCGAGCGCGTCGTCACGAACGACGAGATCGCCGGGCCGATCGACTCCTCGGACGAGTGGATCCGGCAGCGCACGGGCATCGTCACCCGCGCGCGGGCCGGTGCCGACGTCGACGTGCTCGACCTCGCGGAGAGCGCGGCCCGCGCCGCGCTCGAGCACGCAGGCCTCGCCGGGGCCGACGTCGACGCCGTGATCGTGGCGACCTCCACCTACCTGCACCAGACGCCGTCGGCCGCCGCCGTCGTCGCGGACCGGATCGGCGCCGTGCCCGCGGCCGCGTACGACATCTCCGCCGCGTGCGCCGGCTACACCTACGGGGTCGGGCAGGCGGACGCCCTCGTCCGCGCCGGGGCCGCCAGGAACGTGCTGGTCATCGGCGCCGAGAAGATGAGCGACTTCGCCGACCCGACGGACCGGTCGATCTCCTTCCTGCTCGGTGACGGTGCCGGCGCGGTCGTCGTCGGTGGTGCGGACACCCCCGGCATCGGACCGACCGTCTGGGGCTCGGCCGGCCAGGGGCACCTGATCACGCAGACCGCGTCCTGGCGCGGGGCCTTCGACGCGGGCGAGTGGCCTACGCTGCGCCAGGAGGGCGCGAGCGTCTTCAAGTGGGCGGTCTGGCAGATGGCGCCGATCGCGCAGCAGGCGATGGCCGCGGCGGGCGTGACGGCCGACGACATCGAGGTCTTCCTGCCGCACCAGGCGAACATGCGGATCATCGACCAGATGGTCAAGCAGCTCCACCTGCCCGAGTCCGTCGTCGTCGGCCGCGACATCGCCGACACCGGCAACACCTCGGCCGCCTCCATCCCGCTCGCGACCGAGCGCCTGCTCCGCGAGGGACAGGCGGCGCACGGGGCGCTGGCCCTGCAGATCGGCTTCGGCGCGGGCCTCGTGTACGCCGCGCAGGTGGTCGTGCTTCCCTGATCGCCGGGCCCCGCCGGGCGCCCGACACCCCCGGGTCCACGGACCCACCACACCGAGGAGAGATACCGATGGCGCACAGCGAGCAGGAGATCCTGGCCGGCCTGGCCGAGATCGTCAGCGAGGAGACCGGGCTGCCCACCGACTCCGTCTCGCCGGAGAAGTCGTTCACCGACGACCTCGACATCGACTCCCTGTCGATGATGACGATCGTCACCCTCGCGGAGGAGAAGTTCTCCGTCCGCATCCCCGACGACGAGGTGAAGAACCTGGCCACCGTCGGCGACGCCGTCAGCTTCATCGCCGGCGCCCAGGCCTGAGGCCGGGACCGACACCAGCCGGAGGCTCCGGCGGCCACGTGGCCGTCGGACGCCCCGCGCTCCCCACGTCCGCCGCACCCGCGGCGGCGACCCGCCACCGTCGCGGTGGCGAGCCAGCCCATGGAGGACACGTGACAGCACCCGAGGTCGTCATCACCGGACTCGGCGCGACGACGCCGCTCGGTGGCGACGTGCCCAGCACCTGGGCGGCCGCGCTGGCCGGTGAGTCCGGCGCGCGCACGCTCGACAACGACTGGGCCGCCACGTACGACCTGCCCGTCACGTTCGCCGCGCAGGTGAAGGTGCCGCCGACGGACGTGCTGAGCCGACCCGAGACCAAGCGGATGGACCCGTCCGCGCAGTACGCGATCATCGCGCTGCGCGAGGCGTGGGCCGACGCCGGCGCACCCGAGGTCGACCCGGTCCGGCTCGGTGCGGTGGTCTCGTCGGGCATCGGCGGGATCTGGACGACGCTCGACGCCTGGGACACCCTGCGCGACAAGGGCGCCCGGCGAGTGCTGCCGATGACCGTCCCGATGCTCATGCCCAACTCCCCCGCCGCCTACGTGGAGCTGGAGGTGGGCGCGCAGGCGGGTGCGCACGCGCTGGTCTCGGCCTGCGCCTCCGGGGCCGAGGCGATCGGCTACGGCGTGGAGATGATCCGCAGCGGACGGGCCGACGTCGTCGTGGCGGGCGGCACCGAGGCGGCGATCCACCCGATGCCGCTCGCCGCCTTCGCGGCGTCACGCACCCTGTCCACGCGCAACGACGACCCCGCGGGCGCCTCGCGCCCGTACGACGTCGAGCGGGACGGCTTCGTGCTGGGCGAGGGCGCCGGCATCGTGGTCCTCGAGAGCGCCGAGCACGCCCGTGCGCGCGGTGCCCGCGTCTACGCGCGGCTCGCCGGCGTCGGGTTGTCCGCCGACGGCTACCACATCACCTCGCCCGAGCCCGAGGGCCGTGGCCAGATCGCGGCGATGCGTCGCGCGCTGGCCGACGCCGCCGTGGACGCGTCGGACGTCGCCCACGTGAACGCCCACGCCACCTCCACCACCGTCGGAGACCTCGTCGAGGCCCGCAGCGTCAGGTCGGTGCTCGGCGCGGCGGCCGACGGCGCGGTGCTGTCGGCGACGAAGTCGATGACCGGTCACCTGCTGGGTGGGGCGGGGGCCGTCGAGACGATCTTCACGGTCCTCGCGCTGCACGAGCGCACGGCCCCGCCGACGATCAACGTCACGCAGCCGGACCCCGAGCTCGCGCTCGACCTCGTGCGGGACGCACCGCGCCCGCTGCGGGCGGGTCAGCTGGCCGCGATCAACAACTCGTTCGGCTTCGGCGGCCACAACGTCGCGCTGGTGGTCACCTCCGCCTGAGCGGCCAAGCCGCCTGAGCCGTCAGCCCACGCGGTGCAGCCACCGCACGGGCGCGCCCGCTCCGGCGTACCGGAACGGCTCGAGCTCGTCGTCCCACGCCTGGCCGAGGGCGAGCTCGAGCTCGCGGGCGAGGCGCGCGGGGTCGCCGGCGTGCTCCAGGGCCGCACGCACCCGGTCCTCCGG
>JAEWQZ010000078.1 GCA_023460255.1 Actinomycetes bacterium | reverse complement strand
GCGCTCGGCTTCATCTCGACGTTCCTGCTGGTCTTCGCCGGGATCGCGCTCTTCGTCGGCACCTTCATCATCAGCAACACCTTCGCGATGGTGGTCCGCCAGCGGCAGCGTGAGTTCGCGATGCTGCGGGCCGTCGGTGCCGCGCCCAGCCAGGTGTTCGCCTCGGTGCTCGGGCAGGCGGCCGTCATCGGCGTGCTCGGCTCCGTCCTCGGGCTGGGCGCCGGCATCGGGCTCGTCGAGGTGCTGCGCACGGTCTTCGCCGGGATGGGTATGGAGCTGTCCGGCGAGGTCCCGCTCGACGCCTTCACCGTCACCGTCTCGATCGTCGTCGGCACCCTCGTCAGCATCGTCGCGGCCCTCCTCCCGGCACGCCGGGCGGCGCTCACCGCGCCGGTGGAGGCCATGCGCGACGAGGTCGCCACGCACGACCGTGCGTCGCGCATCCGCACCGGCATCGGTGCCGTGCTCCTCGCCGGCGGCATCGCCGCCGTCGCCACCGCTGCGACCGGCGTCGTGAACGAGGGCGCAGGCTCCCTGCTCGGTGTGGGTGCGGCGGCCGTCGTCGTCGCGATGCTCGCCCTCGCCCCGGCCATCGTGCCGCCGGTGCTCGGCGGGCTCGCGGCGCCTCTGGTCACCGGCGCACGGCCGCTCGGGGCGCTCGCCCGGGGGAACGTCACCCGGCACCCCAAGCGGACGGCCACCACCGCGAGCGCACTGATGATCGGCATGGCACTGGTCGGGGCGGCGTCGGTCCTGGCCGCCTCGGCGCAGGCCTCGGTCCGCGACGTCGTGGACAACCAGTCGCGGACGGACCTCATCCTGCAGTCCGCGACCGGGGACATCCCGGCCGCGCTCGTCGACGAGGTGCCGCAGGCCGCCGGCGTCGACCGCGTCGACGCGCTGCGGCTGTCCGACGCCGTGACCGTCGGGCCGGACGCGGTGTCGCTCATCGGGGTGCCGGCCGGGTTCTTCACCGAGGTGCTGGAGGTGCCCGTCGACGCGGGCGACGCCTCGGCCCTCGCCCCGGGGCAGGCCGTCGCCCAGCTGTCCGACGCCGAGGCGCGCGGCTGGGAGGTCGGCGAGGTGCTCACCGTCGAGGGCGGCGCGGGCACGGTGGACGTGACGGTCGTGGCGATCATCGACTCCGGTGTGCTGGGGCTGCCGCTGGTGCTCGAGGAGTCCGACTACGCCGCGGTCGTCGCGCCGGAGGCCAGCGTCATCGACACGGTGTTCGTCGCGGCCACCCCGGGCGCGGACCTCGCCGAGGTGCGCGCCGGGATCACGGCGCTGGCGAAGCCCTACGTCATCGTCTCGGTGATGGACGGCGAGGAGTTCGGCGACGCGGTGGCCGACCAGGTCAACCAGGTGCTCGTGATCCTGTACGCGCTGCTCGGCCTGTCGATCGTCATCGCGGTGCTCGGCATCGTCAACACCCTGGCGCTGTCGATCGCCGAGCGCACCCGTGAGGTCGGTCTCCTGCGCGCGGTCGGCCTCGGTCGCCTGCAGCTCGCCACGGTCGTCACGATCGAGTCGGTGCTCACGGCGGTGTTCGGCACGGTGCTCGGCATCGGTGTCGGCGCCGGGCTCGCCTCGACGATGACGACGGTGTTCGCGGACCAGGGCTTCACGAACCTGGCGGTGCCGTGGGCGTCGCTGGGCGTGCTGCTCGCCCTCGCCGTGGTGGTCGGGGTGGTCGCCGCTGTGTGGCCCGCCGCCCGCGCGGCGCGGATGAACGTGCTCGAGGCCATCGCCTACGAGTGAGAAGACGCGCGGGGCGTCGTCGGTGGGAGGGACCGGCGACGCCCCGCGAGGCCCGTGCCCGGCAGGCTCGCCGCCCCTGCGAGCCCGCCGGGCCGACGCGTAGGGTCGGACCAGGCGAGGACGGTGGCACCGACAGCACTGCGCGGTGCACCGGTGTCTCGACACGGACCGACCGCGGGAGGGCATGTGCCGCAGGGACTGACCGTCGGGTACGCAGCGAGCCTCGAGCAGCTCCACCCCACCGAGGCCGTTGCGCTGTCGGTGCATGCTGAGGAGCACGGGTTCTCCGGGGTCATGGCGGCTGACCACTACCAGCCGTGGGTCCCCGCGCAGGGACAGGCGGCGTTCGTGTGGAACGTCCTGGCGGCGCTGGGGGAGCGCACGACCGGCGACATCGGGCCGGGCGTGACGGCGCCCACCTTCCGCTGGCACCCGGCGATGGTGGCCCAGGCGTCCGCGACGCTGGCTGCGATGTACCCGGGCCGTCACTGGCTCGGGCTCGGCTCCGGGGAGGCGCTCAACGAGCACGTCGTGGGCGGGTACTGGCCCGAGGCGCCGGAGCGGATCAACAGGATGTTCGAGGCGATCGAGATCATCCGCAAGCTCTTCACCGCCTCGCTGGCAGGCAAGGACACCAAGCACGCCGGGCAGTACTACACGCTCGAGTCCACCCGGCTGTGGACGATGCCCGACGAGGCCCCGCCGATCCTCGTCGCGACGGCCGGCCCCGTGACGGCGCGCCGGGCCGGCCGGCATGCCGACGGCCTGATCACCGTCGGGGCGCCCGTGGAGAAGATCGCCGGACTCTTCGAGCGGTTCGCGGCCGGCGCGCGTGAGGCCGGGCGGGACCCGTCGACGATGCCCAAGGTGCTCCAGCTGCATCTCTCGTGGGCGCCGACCGACGAGGAGGCGATGGCCAACGCCATGACCGAGTGGCCCAACGGCGGCATGAAGTTCCCCAAGGCTGACATCCGTAGCCCGCACGACTTCGAGCAGATGGCCAGGCTGGTGCGCCCGGAGGACTTCGAGGGCCGGATGGTGGTCTCGGCGGACCCCGACGTGCACCGGGCGGCCGTCCAGCAGTACGTCGACCTGGGCTTCGACCGCATCTACCTGCACAACGTGGGCCGCAACCAGCGGGAGTGGATCGAGGTCTTCGGTCGCGACGTGCTGCCGCAGCTGCGCCGGTGACGCCGCACCCGCCGTCGGCCGACGTCCCGCCCGCGCCCGACGGCCTGGAGGTCTGGGCACCCGCCGGCATGGGTGAGGTGCGGCCCGGCGACGACCTCGGCGTCCTGGTCGGCGACCTTCTCGCCGCGACGCGTCCCCCGGCCGACGGCGACGTCGTCGTCGTGACCAGCAAGGTCGTGTCCAAGGCCGAGGGGCGGGTGGTCGCCGCCGCCGACCGGGAGGCGGCCGTGACGGCCGAGACCGTGCGGGTCGTGGCTGAGCGGAGCCGCGAGGACGGACCGCCGCTGCGCATCGTCGAGAACAGCCTCGGGCTGGTGATGGCCGCAGCCGGGGTGGACGCCAGCAACACCCCGCCGGGGACCGTCCTGCTCCTGCCGGTCGACCCGGACGCATCCGCCCGACGGCTGCGGGCTGCGCTCGCCGCCCGCTTCGGGGTGCGGCTCGCCGTCGTCGTCACCGACACGGCCGGCCGGCCGTGGCGGGAGGGGCTCGTCGACATCGCGATCGGCGCGGCCGGCCTGCGCGTCACCGACGACCTGCGCGGGGGCGTCGACGCCCACGGGCGCCCGCTGACGGTGAC
>JAEWQZ010000077.1 GCA_023460255.1 Actinomycetes bacterium | reverse complement strand
GAACCACTCGAGCGCGGCACCGCCGGGCCCGGTCACCGGGCCACCTCCCGCAGGCGGGCGGCGACGCGCTCGGGCGTGGTGTCGCTGAGCCAGGCGCCCATCCCGGACTCGACGCCGGCCAGGTACTTCAGCGTGCCGGGGGCCCGGAGCACCGAGAACACCTGCAGGTGCAGGCGGCCGAGGTCGCGCCCCTCGCCGACGACCGCCTGGTGCCAGCCCGCGACGTACGGCAGGGGGATCGGGGCGCCGTCGGCGGCGACGAAGAACCTGTCGAGGCGGCGCAGCAGCTCGGGGTAGACGCGGGCGAGGTCGTCGCGCTCGGTGTCGTCCAGCGCGGGCAGGTCGGGGACGTCGCGGTGCGGGGCGAGGTGCACCTCGACCGGCCAGCGGGCGGCGGCCGGCACGTACGCGGTCCAGTGCTCGGACTCCAGCACGACGCGCGTCGCGGCCCGCCGCTCGGCGTCCAGCACGTCGCGCAGCAGGTCCCGGCCCGTGCTCGCGCGGTGCTCGGCGGCCCGGTCGAGCATGAGGCGCGTGCGCGGCGTGACGTACCCGAAGGCGTAGACCTGGCCGTGCGGGTGGGGCAGCGTGACGCCGATCTCCCGGCCGCGGTTCTCGAACGCGAACACCTGGCGGACGCCGGGCAGGCGTGACAGCTCCGTCGTCCGGTCGGCCCACGCCTCCACGATGGTGCGGACGCGGTGGGGGTCGAGGTCGGCGAACGAGGCGGTGTGCTCGGCGGAGAAGCACACGACCTCGCAGCGGCCCGCGGCCGTGCGCGCGGGCCACAGCCCGTCGCCGTCGACGAGCCACGACTCGCCCACGGTGCCGTCCGGCGGCGTGAGCAGGGCGGGGAAGCGGTTCTCGAAGACGACGACGTCGTAGCCGGTGTCGGGGATCTCGCCGTCGGAGTACGCCGCGCCCGGCCGCGCGGGGCACAGGGGGCACGCGTCGGCCGCCGGCATGAGCGTGCGGTGCATCCGGTGGGACGCCATGGGGATCCACTCGCCGGTCAGCGGGTCGCGCCGCATCTCGGGCAGGCACGGCTCGGGGCCGTACCTGTCGGGCAGGGGCCGCGGGTCGTCCAGGCGCCGCGTCGCGCGGCCCGAGACGTACGGCTCGGAGTCGTCGAAGTAGATGAGCTCGCGGCCGTCGGCCATCCGGGTGGCCGTGCGCCGCACGCCCGTCACGACGCCCTCCGGGCCGGCGCGACGCGCACGGCGACGACGGCCTCGGTGGCGGCGAGCGCCTCGGGCGGCAGGGCGTCGTCGGTGATGACGAGGTCCACCTCGCCCAGGTCGGCGATCCGGGCGAGCCCGACCACACCCCACTTCGAGTGGTCGGCCACGACGACCGTGCGGCCGGCCGCCGCGACGAGTGCCCGGTTCGTCTCGGCCTCGAGCAGGTTGGGGGTCGTCAGGCCACCCTCGGGGTCGATGCCGTGCACGCCGAGGACGAGGAGGTCGACCCGCAGGGCCGCCAGCGCGCGCGTGGCGAGCGGTCCGACGAGCGCGTCGGACGGCGTCCGCGTGCCGCCCGTGAGGACGACCGCCAGGGCGGGGTCGGACGCCTCGTGCAGGACGGCGGCGGCGGGCAGGGAGTTCGTCACGACGGTGAGCGGGCGCAGGGCCGGGGTCGCGGCGACCAGGCGGGCGACGAGGTGCGTCGTCGTGCCGGCCGAGAGGGCCACCGCCCCGCCGGGGGAGATCTCGCCGAGCGCCGCGCGGGCGATCGCCTCCTTCTCGGGGGAGAAGAGGCCGGTCTTCGCCTGGAAGCCGGGCTCGTGGGCCGCGCGGCGGGTGTCGACGGCGCCGCCGTGGACGCGGCGGACCAGGCCACGCCCGGCGAGCTCGGCGACGTCCCGGCGGACGGTCATGTCGGAGACCTGGAGCGCCTGCACGAGGTCGGCGATCCGGGCCGCCCCGTCGCGGCGGACGACGGCGAGGATGGCCTCCTGCCGCTGGTTCGCAAGCACTCACCCAGAGTTCACCGAAAACGAACAGAAGTCAACATGACTGCCCACGGGGGCGTCGCCCGTCCCGCCAGCGGCGCGACCGGCCCGTCTAGGCTCGCCGACATGAAGGTGGTGCGGTTGCACGGTGTCGCGGACGTCCGGGTCGCGCAGGAGGACGAGCCCGGGCCCGGCCCGGGGGAGACCCTGGTCCGCGTGGGTGCGGTCGGGCTCTGCGGGTCGGACCTGCACTGGTTCGTCGCCGGGACGATCGGCGACGCCGCACTGACCCGCCCTCTGGTGCTCGGCCACGAGATCGGCGGGACCGCGGTCGGCGGCCCCCTGGACGGGCGGCGCGTCGCCGTCGACCCGAACCGCGCGTGCGGGGTCTGCGAGACGTGCCTCGAGGGCCACCGGAACATGTGCCCCCACGTGCGCTTCGCCGGGCACGGCCGCAACGACGGCGGGCTCCGCGAGCTGATGGCCTGGCCGACGTCGCTGCTGCACCCGGTCCCCGACACGCTGACCGACGCCGACGTGGCGATGCTCGAGCCCCTCGGGGTCGCGA
Source organism: Actinomycetes bacterium (assembly GCA_023460255.1). Lineage (GTDB taxonomy): Bacteria > Actinomycetota > Actinomycetes > Actinomycetales > Cellulomonadaceae > Actinotalea. The sequence goes on along the minus strand of JAEWQZ010000077.1, from coordinate 745 downwards.
TCCACGCCCTCGACCTGGGCAAGCCGCGCATCGGGTGGACGGTCGTCGTCGTGGGGGCCGGGCCGATCGGGCTGTGCGCCGTCCAGCTCGCCCGGGTGGCGGGTGCAGGGCGCGTCGTCGTCGTCGAGCCCCTCGCCCACCGGCGTGCGGCCGCTGCGGCCCTGGGCGCCGACGTCGTCCTCGACGCCGCCGACCCGGACGTGCTCGCCCGGCTGGACGAGGCGACGGCCGGCCGCGGCGCCGACCTCGCCGTGGAGATCGCCGGGACCGACGACGCCGTGCGGCTCGCCGTGGAGGCCGTGCGACCGGGGAGCACGGTCGTGCTCGCGGGGATCCCCGACGAGGACGCCACGACGTTCCCGGCGTCCACGGCCCGGCGCAAGGGGCTGACCCTGCGCCTGTCGCGGCGGATGGGCGAGGTCTACCCCCGCGCCATCGAGCTGGTGGCGCGCGGGCGGGTCGACGTGCGTTCCGTCGTCTCGCACACGTTCCCCTTGGACCGGGCCGGGGACGCCTTCGCCACCGCGGCGGCCCGCACGGGCCTCAAGGTGATCGTCGAGCCGGGCGCATGAGCGGCGACCGGACGCTCGTCGTCGCCGTCGACTGCTCGACCACCGCGGCCAAGGCGGTCGTGGTCGACGCGGCGGGCGGCGTCGTCGGCGCGGCCTCCGCCCCGCTGGCGACGAGCTCGCCCCACCCCGCCTGGCACGAGCAGGACGCCGGGGAGTGGTGGACGGCCGCCCGG
>JAEWQZ010000076.1 GCA_023460255.1 Actinomycetes bacterium | reverse complement strand
CATGCGGACCGGTTCCCCGTTCTTGACGAGGTTGACCATCTGCCCGATGAGGATCTCGAGGTTGACCCAGGGGGTGTCGCCGAACGCGGCGCACATCGCCATCATCCGGCCGATGTACCCGTGGTGGTCGGCGCCGAGCATGATGATCGCCCGGTCGAAGCCGCGCTCGCGCTTGTCAAGGTAGTAGGCGAGGTCGCCGGCGATGTAGGCGGCGTCGCCGTCGGACTTGACGATGACCCGGTCCTTGTCATCGCCGAACTCCGTGGTGCGCAGCCAGGTGGCGCCCTCGGACTCGTAGACGTGCCCGAGCTCGCGCAGCCGGGCGATGGCGTGCTCGACGGCGCCGGACTCGTGCAGCGACGCCTCGTGGTAGTAGACGTCGAAGTCCACGCCGAAGGTGTGCAGCGTCGCCTTGATCTCGTCGAACATCAGCGCCACGCCGCGGGCCCGGAAGACCTCCTGCGCGGCGTCGTCGGCCAGCGTGGACGGGTCCGGCTCGCCGGCGGCCGCGGCGTCGGCGACGACGCGCGAGGCGATCTCCTCGATGTACGCGCCGCCGTAGCCGTCCTCGGGCGCCTCCTGGCCGCGCGCCCGGGCGAGCAGCGACCGCGCGAACCTGTCGATCTGCGAGCCGTGGTCGTTGAAGTAGTACTCGCGGGTCACCTCCGCCCCGCACGCCTGCATCAGCCGGGCGAGCGAGTCGCCGACCGCGGCCCAGCGCGCTCCGCCGATGTGCAGCGGGCCCGTCGGGTTGGCCGAGACGAACTCGAGGTTGATGCGCTGGCCGGCGAGGGCGTCGTTCGTCCCGTACGCGCCGCCCGCCTCGACGACCGCCCGGGCCAGGCGACCGGCGGCCGCCGCCTCGAGCGTGATGTTGAGGAAGCCGGGGCCCGCGACGTCGACGGCGGCGACGCCGGGCACGTCGGCCAGCCGGGCCGCCACGAGGGCCGCGAGGTCGCGCGGCGCCATCCCGGCCTTCTTGCCGAGCTGGAGCGCGACGTTGGTCGCCCAGTCCCCGTGCTCGCGCTGGCGCGGTCGCTCGACGGCCACCTCCCGCGGCAGGTCCTCGGGCGCCAGGGCGAGGGCGCCCTGCTCGACGAGGCCGGTCAGGACGGCGTGCAGCGACTGGGCGAGCTCAGCGGGGGTCACCGGGAAAGCCTAGCCACGCCGGCCCGCCGCCCCGACCGGGTTTGCCGCCACCGGCCGAGCGCCCCAGGTGTCCTCGAGCATCATGGGCCGGCACGCGACCAGGCCCGCCACCGCGAGCACGGCCACCGTGCCGAGGAGGGCGAGGAGCGGCGCGTCCCAGGTCCCCGTCGCCTCGCGCAGCGCCCCGATGGCCAGCGGGCCGGCACCGGCGAGGGCGTACCCGAGTCCCTGGACGAACCCCGACAGGCTCGCGGCGTCCGACGCCGTCCGCGTCCGCAGACCGACGAGGGTCAGCACGAGCGGGAAGGCACCCGGCGCGATGCCGAGGCAGGTGACCCACACCGCCAGGTGGGCCATCGGGTCGACGAGCAGGCCGACGTAGGCGGTGACATACAGGGCGACGAACACCACGACCAGCCACCACGGGTTGCGCACCCGCGCGGTGATCGGGGGCACGAACAGCGCCGAGACGAAGCCGAGCAGCCCGAACAGTGCCAGCCACCGCCCGGCGTGCGCCGCGTCGGCACCGGCGTCCGTCAGCAGCTGCGGCAGCCAGGCGAAGGCCACGTAGACGTTCGTCGTGTTCATCGCGAAGGTCGCCGTCATGGCCCAGGCCAGCGGGCTGCGCCACACCCGCCCGGGCGAGCGGCGGTCACGCGGGGCGGCGCCGGGGCTGTGCGCGAGGACGTCACCGAGACTCCGCCGGGCCAGGGCGGACCGGACGATCACCACCGTCCAGGGCACCGCCGCCAGCACCCCGACCGCGGCCCAGCCGGCCAGCGACGGGCGCCACCCGACGGCGACGGCCGCGGGCACCGCGAGCAGGGGCGGGACGGCGGTGCTCACCGCCATCGCGACGGTGTAGGCCGCGGTGACGGCGCCGATCCTGTCGGGGAAGTACCGCTTGACCAGGGGCGGCAGCAGGACGTTGCCCAGCCCGAGGCCGGCGAGCGCCACGACTGACCACCCGAGGAACGAGGCGGCGTCGGCCACCGTGGCCCGGAGCACCTCGCCGGCCGCCGACACCAGCATCGCGCCCACGAGCGTCGGCTCCAGCCCCCAGCGCCGCCCGAGGGCAGGGCCGAGGGCGGCGAAGACGGCGAAGGTGACCACCGGTGCCGTGCCGAGGAGGCCGGCGTGGGTGGTGCTGAACGGGACGTCCGCACGGAGCAGGTCGAGGAGCGGCGAGACGGCCGTGACGGCCACGCGGAGGTTGAGCGCGACCAGGACCACGCCCACGAGGACGACCGTCCGGCCGCGCCAGGGGCGCCGCGGGGCGGGCGGGTCCGGTCGCATCGGGGGCATCCTCCCACCGGTCGCACGACCCGCCGCGCGCGCCTGCGGACGGCGTCCCGGCTGTCCCACGGTGCGGCGGGGTGCGCCGCGACCCCTGCCTGGTGTTGACTTCCTCTCACGTACCCCTGGAGGTGGGATGACTCGGCGCACGAACCTCATCGACCAGGCCGTGGGACGCCTGCGCCAGCAGATCACGTCGGGCGCCTGGCCGGTGGGCACACGCATCCCGCCCGAGCCGGAGCTCACCGAGCTCATCGGCGTCGGGCGCAACACCGTCCGGGAGGCCGTGCAGTCGCTCGTGCACGCCGGGATGCTCGAGCGGCGGCAGGGCTCGGGAACGTACGTCATCTCCGACTCCGAGCTGGGCACGGCGATGGGGCGCCAGATCGCCGGCGCGCACCAGCGCGACGTCCTCGAGGTGCGGCGCAGCCTGGAGGTCGAGGCCGCGCGCCTGGCGGCGCACCGCCGCACGGACGCGCACCTCGCCGAGATGCGGGAGCTGCACGACAGGCGCGCCGCGGCCTACGCCGCGGGCGACCTCGACACGGCCACGGAGGCCGACCTCGGGCTGCACCGGGCGATCGCCGAGGCCGCCGGCAACCCGGTGCTGCTGGCCCTGTACGAGACCCTCCTGGACGCCGTCGTCGCCAACATCCGCTTCAACTTCGAGCACCCCGCCGAGGAGGACGACAGGGCGCACACGGCGCTGGTCGAGGCGATCACGGCCGGGGACCCGGACGCGGCGATGCGCGAGATCGACGACTACCTCTCGCTGTTCATCGGCGACGACCCCGTGGCCTGAGGCGCCCCGGCCCCTCCCCGCGCGGCGTGCGGTAGTGTTCTGCACCGTCCCGCCCGAGTAGCTCAGCGGATAGAGCGTCTGCCTCCGGAGCAGAAGGTCGCAGGTTCGAGTCCTGTCTCGGGCACCACGGCTGGTTCCGGAAAGTCAC